>NZ_JBYVEB010000045.1:0-25099 GCF_058117085.1 Chryseobacterium sp. CG10_8
AAATTTTAGGTAACTTTACGGATATTCATTAAATAATAAGATAGTTTGTTAACAAAATCCGGCTTTTCGATTAACTCTAAAAGTATTTTTTGCGCATGAGCAACATTACCCTTTCCAAGCAAAACCCGAGCTAGATTGTATTGGGTATTACAAGTTGTTTTAACAATTGCTTTTTCCAAATCTTCATCTGGCTTATCTATATAACCGAGCTCAACAAGTTGTTGTAAAGCCAATTGACCTAGATCATCAGGTAAAGTCAGAAAAGTATTTTTATACTCACCAAAATCGCCTTCCACCTCATCCCAAGATTCTATATAACGAACCGTTTTCTGCTCCTCAAAAATCTCTAAAGCGACTTTTCCATCCATATCTTTACCAACAGGCAAACCGAAATGATGCAAAATAGTTGGAGCTATGTCAATCAGACTCAAACCAAAAACTTGATGATTTTTCTTAATACCTGGACCACAAACAACAAACATCCCAAATTGTCGATGCTCTAAAGAAGGTACTGCATATACATGTTCCGGAATACTTAAAATTCTTTGATCACCAGATTCGAAACCGTGATCAGACATGATGATTATGGTTGTATCTTCATCAATTAAATCAAGTTTCCTCTCCAGCATCATGTCTTGATATTGATATGCACCATCCACGACATCTTTGTACTTATCGAAGACATTATCCGAAATACCCTTCTGTTGAGGAGTTCGAAACTTCATAAAAGCGTGACATATGTGGTCGATAAAATCGTAGTATACCGCCATAAAATCCCATTCTGATGTCCTTAATAATAGAGTAGCTGCATTATGAATTGAGGCATTCTCCGCTAAAACCTTACTGAAAACCAACAAGGATTGATCAATCTCTTGATCAATTTCATTTGCTCTAGGAAAAAAAGGTAAAATATGAGCTTCCGTTAGTTCATACGGGAAAACTCTTAAATCTTGAAATTCCAAAGACCTATCCTGAGGATGAACAACCAAAGGTTGAAGTGGTTTCCATTGAGAAGGATCAGGATTAACTTTTGAAAAAAGATCACTTACAACCACACCATTGATAGGTTCGGCAGGAAAACTTGGCCACCAACCCACTGCATTACACTTCATGTTTTCGTGGTGAAGAATATTCCATAAAGTTCTAGTTTTTCGTCCTAAACTGGTGATGGGTCGTACTGCGTTGCGATGCGAGTCTACTTCCGCAAAATCCAAAATTCCATGTTTATCGGGGGTTTTACCGGTAATGACAGACGTCCACAACATTGGAGAGTATGGTGGAGACATCGTAGACATCTTCCCTCTTACTCCATTTTCAATTAAGCGTTGAAGAGCAGGCAATTTCCCTTGTTTAAGAAGAGGGTCAATAATCTGCCAATCGGCCGCATCCCAACCAATTAATAGTAGTTTATTTTTCTTCAATTTTGGATTGTTTTATTAAATTTTTCTTTAGTTTTTCTCCATTAATTTTCTTTTTCCATAATTCATGCCCCACATCCCCCAATGCCAATAAACCAATAGAACCTTTAATATCAATCACAATTTTTTTATTTCCCATAATATTCTTATATTAGTTGCAATAAAATTATCAAAAAATTATATGATGAGCAAAAATACCACTTTTCAAAACAAGTTAAAAAAATATGGAGCTACTGCAGTTGCATTGATTGCGGTCTCGGAAGCCAACGGACAAATCGTGTATACCGATATTGCTGACCAAGTACTTCAGAATGGTAATTTCTACCAACTAAGCCTAAACAATGACAGTACCAACGAACTAATTATCTATCAATCGGCTCTTGGTAGTTCTGCTCCTAATGTACTAACCTACGCTCACGCGGGCGTGAGAGCAAATGCAGATAGTAGTGGAGGTTTTTTCTATCCGTTTGCCCTTAATGCTGGTGACCCAATAGGACCGACCCAGACGGATTTTATTACAACTACTGGAAATGCAAAAGGATTACTCAACTATCTATCTTGCTCAACCGCTTTTTCAAATACACATTGGTGCAATGGTGCTTCTAATAAGTATCTGGGGGTCAAATTTACAATTAGTGGAAGTACCCATTATGGTTGGGTGCGCCTAGATGTTAGTTCAACATCTTCTTCTGTAACCGTCAAAGACTACGCCTATAACACGGTTGCGGGACAGTCTATTAATGCTGGGCAAACAGCAACTTTAGCTACCATTGAAGAAGCGAAAGCAAGTGATTTTTCGTATTATGTTGATAATAGCAAAAATTTGGTTTTAAAAACTTCCAAAAAAATAGAAAATGTAAAAATATACAGTGCAGTTGGACAGCTAATCAAAGAAACTTCTGGAAAGAATAGTGACGTAATTTCGCTCGCTGGAACCAAAAAAGGAGTATATGTGGTAAATGCAACCATAGAAGGCGCACAAAAATCATTTAAAATTATTTTGAAGTAGAACTTGACTTCATACAAAACAAAAAAGGTGGAAAAACTTCCACCTTTTACATTTCTTACTCTTCCTTTCATTCCAAATCTTCCCATCTTTCAGGAATCTTATGAAAACCCGCAAGCAACCTTCTATTGCGCTCTTGTAGAACTTCAATCTGATTTAGCAAATGATGAATCACTTCTAACCCAGGCATGTTAACATCTAAGTCATAATGCCAATTGGCTAATTTCTCAAACAACGACAATTCTGCATGAGAAATATAAGTCACATTATCTTCTACTTCAGTACGAAGCAATCCATTGGACTCTAATTCGTCGAAAAAGCGGATTTCGACATTATATATTTTGATGAGTTCTTCTCTAGATATTCTTTCCATGATTACGAGTTTTTGAGTTGTTGAAATAGTTCTTTTTGCTTTTCAGTAAGATTTTTGGGCAACTGAACCTCATATGTCACATACAAATCTCCAAATTCACCCTCTTTCTTGTACACAGGAAACCCCTTCCCTTTCAATCGAACTGTAGCTCCGTTTTGAGTTTCTGGTTTAACCTTCAAATTGACACTTCCAGCAAGTGTTTGCACAGTGATATCACCTCCAAGAACCGCGGTGTACAAGTCTATTTCAACCTTTGTTTTCAGATTATCACCAATTCTTTCGAATTGAGCATCTTGAGGAATACTAAAAGTAATATACAAATCTCCATTTGGACCACCATTGAAACCTGGATTACCGTGTCCTTTAAGCTTGATTTGTTGACCATCATAGACGCCTGCAGGAATGGTAATTCTAACCTTTTTACCATTAATATCAAAAGTCTGTTGATGCGTTGTGTAGGCATCTCGAAGATTCAAATTCAATTCAGCGTTGACATCCTGACCTTTGAATTTCCCTGAAGCACTTCCCCGAGAACTTCTGCCAAAAGCACTACCTCCACTACTACCTCCAAACACACTTTGGAAAAAGTCCGAATAATCTTGACCTTCCCCAAAATCAGCGCCAGAAAACCCTCCAAAACCTCCGCCATAACTTTGCTGTTGTTGCTGATATTGACGTTGTTGCTGTTGAGCCTTCTCATACTCTTCGCCGTGTTTCCAATGTTCGCCGTATTTATCATACTTCGCACGATTCTCCGCATTAGAAAGCACTTCATTAGCTTCGTTAACTTCCTTAAATCGCTTCTCCGCTTCTTTATCATTTGGATTAAGGTCTGGATGATATTTTCTTGCCATTTTTCGATAGGCTTTTTTAATATCATCCTGGGAAGCCGCTTTGTCAACTCCCAAAATTTTGTAGTAATCAATATATGCCATTAGTTTTTTTTTGTAAGTTTAAAATTACAAAAACAAAAATAATTTTCACAAAAAATCAAAAATTAAATTAAAACTCTAAATTCTAACAGATTCCGAATAGACATAATGAAAATAATTGGCAAGGAAACATTAAATTCTAAAATATTGAAATGTCTAAAAACCTTAACATCGAACACTTATTCTTAACCATTGCTTCAGTGATTCCCTTATTATTTAGCATCTATTCATCAGAATTAATTTAGAACCTCTTTTGAACACCTTTTACAAATAATCGATGAAACAGTGATCACTTTGTTGCAATGGCGCTTTTGTCTTCTTTTGGATTCTATTTCTTCAGGAACCACTCGAAAGTCGAAAGAAATCGATTTTTAATTAAACTTTGTTAAGACTAAACAACAAAAATGGTTTTTTCTTTATATTTTTGAAACCTTCAAATAAAAAAACTATGGTTGAAATCCGCGAACTTGGGGTCAAAAGAATCATCAAATGGTCCTTCCATCATATCATTTGGCTACTACTTGCTTCTACTTCATTGTGCTTATTGTATTATTTCAAAATTATTGATTTCCAAATTCCTTGGGTTGCTACCTCGGTTATTGGTACTGCTGTCGCATTTTATGTCGGTTTCAAGAATAATCAATCCTACGACAGAATGTGGGAAGCGAGAAAAATTTGGGGAGCTATCGTCAATGACAGCCGAACTTGGGGAATGATGGTTGATGGATACATTACTAATTTCTTCACCAAAGACAAAAAAAGCGCAGCTGAAATCCACGAAATCAAAAAACGATTGATCTACCGACATATTGCGTGGTTATATGCACACCGAAATCAATTGCTTGTCCCAGCACCTTGGGAGCACATTAGCCAGGGTGGACATTTGGCCAAATTTGCAGAAAATTATCAACAAAATTTTGGAATTGGACTAATCGAAGACGATAAGGAACTTTCTAATTTCAAAAACTTTATTTCTGAACAAGAATTTGCTCGCGTTAATAAACATGCCAATACCGCCACTCAAATTATTAACGAACAATCGAGAGATTTACGATCCCTTAGAGAGCAAGACCTTATTGAAGATTTTCGACAGACTCAGATGATGGATGTATTAAGAAGTTTCTACGAACACCAGGGAAAAAACGAAAGGATAAAGAAGTTTCCTTTACCTCGACAATACGCAACCATGAGTAAGTATTTTATCGGGATTTTTCTTGTTATTCTTCCATTTAGCATTATTCCAGAAGTATTAAAAGGGGGTGATTGGAGTCTTTGGCTTGCCATTCCTATAACGGCATTAATAGGATACGTGTATGTGATGATGGAAATTATTGCCGATTATTCCGAAAATCCATTCCAAAGCATGGCCAACGATATCCCAATGCTGGCACTTACTCGAAATATAGAAATTGATCTCCGAGAAATGTTGGGCGAAACCGACCTTCCGCCGACTATCAAATCAAAAAGCGGAATCTTAATGTAAAATAAAAAAACGATCTTTTTCAAGGTCGTTTTTTGTTCAGTTCTTTCTCCAAATCTTCTACTTCTTGATCAAACTTTTGTCGCCAATTCTTTCCAAATTTTTTCTCTAATTTGGCGAAATATTTTGGATTGTCTTTTTCATATTTTTTCTGTTCAACACTATCGGGTTCACATCCTGATTCAATACGTTCGTAATTGATATTCCATTTTTTGATAATGCTATCAAAAGCGTCATAAGCTCCTTCTGGTGGAAGTGCGCCTATTTTATAATCGATCCACTTTAAATTAGACGCATGATTCTCAAGAGATTCAACTTCTAATTTCTTCGAATCATTCTTACAAGAATTCAAGGAAATGAATGTGAAAAAAAGGAGTGAATATTTTAAAATTTGAATTAACATCTCTGTTATTTATAATCGTAATACCTCGCTCCTACTGAAAGTGGATTTTCAGCTTCTACAGAGGTCAATCCAAATCCTTTATAATCTTGGTTAACAGATCGTTCTAATTGTTTTCTGTGTAGTTTTTCGTAAGTATCAAAATCGATTGAAGTCCTATTTTTCAAGTTTTCAAAAATATTCCATTTCGAAACAATGTCTTTCCATGAGTTTGAAATATTTCCTGCAAAAACTTTTGATTTCGAACCACTTCCGTAACCTAAAAATCCAATTTTTTGACCTGCAAGATCTTCACTTTCATTGTAACTTGTTTGCAAAGCTGAAAGTAAAGCCATAAAAATCGAAGCAGTATACATATTCCCAATTTCAGAAGACGCTCTTTGAGAAGGTTCAATCTTTTCGTTGATAAATTTCAAATAGTCTTCAGATTTAGCCACCGCTTTTTGCTCCTCAGAATTAGAGTATGGTAAGTTATTTTCTAAACTGAAAATCTCCGTAAAAACCCTTTTCCCATGAAAAGCATACGGAAGATGGAAAATCAAATATCTCCAATTTTCATAAGGCTTTTCGATACCTGTTTGCTCTTTGTAATGTTGATAAGCTTCACGAATTCTGTCCTGATAACATTGATTAGAATATTGCCCATCGAAAACAGGTTCATCTGTAAAGATTTCCAATTTGTCAGGCATGGTTTCAGTTGCGGTTTTCAAATCTGATTTTGAAGCAGTTCTTTTTGGTTTAAAAAAGTCAAAAACACTTTCAGTAGCGACACCAATCGTACTTTCTATTTCTAAAAGTCTAGGATTTTCAGAAACTAAAACTGCAACAGCTCCACCTCCCTGTGTATATTCACCTGAACTTGCCAATTCATATTTTGCGTAATCAGAAGCAATGACAACCGCTTTTTTACCTGGATTTGCTTTTACATAATCCAAACAATTTTGAAGTGCATCAACAGCTCCGACACAAGCAAAAGTCATGTCCACCACATCACAATTTTTGAAAACTCTTGCTCCAAATTTTGGCTCTAAAACTTTCTCCACCATTTGCATTGCATACGTTGCAGTTGGTTTTGCTGCATCTAATGCGCTTTCTGTTCCGAGATAAATTCTTGAAATTTCTTTTGGGTTGATTTCGTAATCGTTGATTAATTTTAGCAACGCTTCTGCGGCAAATGTTGCCGCATCTTCATGAACATCCGGAAATGCCATTTTGTGAAGACCTAAGCCTTTTTCTAATTTGGCGGCTTCAATATTTCTTTTTTCTGCTAAATCTTTGATTTGTAAATATAAAGAAGGTACATGATAACTTGCTACGTCTATTCCTACAGTCATTTTTTTGATAAAATTTATACGAATTTATAAAATTTATTTTGTGTAAGAAACGATAAAATAAAAAAACTTTCCCATTGTGGAAAGTTTTTTGTAATCTATAACTATTCTTCAAAATAATAATTCTATTTTTGAGGTCAACGAGTTTATTTACAAACTAAATCGAAGATATTTTGGAGAAAAACTCTTTGATAAACTTAGAGTCTGTTTAAATTTTATTCAATGATCTTTCTTACGGCTTTTTGCTTAATTTTCTTAAACAAATAAACTTTGTTTATTCTGAATTTTACATTAAGATATTCACATAATTAAGTTGTATTTAATAAGAAATCAAAAATCTGATTCTAGATAAGAATCATTAAGCTAAAAACTCTTAAATCCTTAATGGTAAAAACATTTTACAAATTTAAACAAGCCTTATTTATTATCAATATTACAAAATTAGGCAAATAAACTACCTCGAGGTATTGGTTAATCCCATAACTTGAGTTGTTCGCTGTGATTTTTTTTTATATTCTTCTTCTTTTCCTTGGTTTTCAATATATTTTCGAATAACATCTTTGTTTCCATACTGACCAACTGTATTGGCATAGTGACCACTTGTCCATAAATTACCTCCCCATAAAATCTTTTTTATCTCTCGATGCGCTTTAAATGATTCTCGTGCACTCAAACTTTTTATCAACACTACTAATTTTGAAACCGAGATACTTGGTACACTTTGAACTAAAAAATGAACATGCTCAGATTCATAACCAATTTCTACAAATTGAATCTCATTACGTTCTGAAATACCAACGCATATTAATTTGAGGCTCTCTCCTATTTCTTTCGTTAAAACTTCTCTCCTATATTTCATTGGAAAAAACCAAATGATATAAAAGCAAGCTTTTATTCTGTATTTTGTAAATATCATCAAATCTACAATTTTTAAAAGTCTTATGAAAACCCCTCCGTTTTTCAAACTTTTCCACTTTCAGCTCGAGGTATTCTCTTAGAATAAAAGCTTCTTCAATTTTAAGACAATTTTATTTAAAGTTCAACAACGTAAATTCTACTCGTCTAAAGCATTGGAATGAAGTTATTTTCTTATGATGATGTAATTTTTCCTTCCTGCATCTACGAAGTAAATATTGCTTTCTTCTTCTGTTTTGTTGGGCATTTTTATCGTCCCTATTTTGATTTTATTTTTTTCATAATTATCACTGCTTTGTTTTACTTTCAGATAATCTTGTCCTAATGGGAGTTTGTAATACGCCTCGCCGAACCAATAAGAACCGTGATTATTTGTGGATAGGATGTTAAAATACGCTGCTACTCTTTCTTTTTTCTGAAAATGATTTCTTTTGATTTCTTTAGAATATAGCGGTGTCATCATTATTTGAATTGCATATTTATTATTATTTCCATAATAATTCATATCTTCTTGGTTGGGAATTACTTTTTTTACATAATAATTCAGTTCAGAAGGGAAGTTAACTTTTACCAATCCCTCTGGTGTGGAAAAAATATAGTAATACCCCCCTTGACCTGCAATAACGTATTGAGACGTGGTAAAGAGTTTTTTTGCAAGACGTATCAGTTCAAAACTGTCTATTTTGCTGTCTAAAAAAGCGTAATATTCTTCTACATCGTTTTCAGTAGTTTTATATTCAAACTTTAAAACTTCTTCTCGGCTCTTTTTGATGGTTAAAGAATCCATTTTCAGATCTTCGTTGATGCTTTTATCATATTTTTTAAAGGTTTGGTCTCCGTTTTCAAGCCAATTGGGAAAATAGCCGTGTTCTGTAAACAAAATCCCATTGTCTTTATGAATAGAATAATCAGAATAAATGGGTTTGAAATATTTATCACTTCCTATGGGGATATTTAACGAATCTATATAATTCCCTTTAGAATCTAATTTGTATAATATTTTTCCTTCGTTATCAATGATAAATAAAGGTTTTTCTTTCTCTTTATAAGCTATGCAGTAACCAGTTACAGGAATAATAAGCAAATTATTTCGATCGGAAATAGCTTCTATTTTATCCAAATCAATATAATCCGAATAATTCTGCGAACAACAAAATAAGAAATTCATAAGCAGAGATATTGCTAATATATGCTTCATAATCGTGGGAATTATTCTTTTTCTTTTTGGTAAACCTCACTAAAAATATCTTTTAGAGATACTTTTCAATAGGATTTTTTTGTTTTAACTAACAATTAATTAACTTCGTACAAATCAAAATCCAAAGATTTGCTATTGAATCAGTATTTCAATTTACTTCCTCCAAGTATAAAACTTTTGTTTTCTACTTTTAAGAGCTTCTTTAAATTTTATTCAATAAATTTTTTATCGGACAACAATGATTGATTTACTTATTTATAAGCCTCAATTGTTTTGTTGATTAAATCAATTTGTTGATTGATGGTTGAACTATTTGGATTGGCTTTCAAAACTTGCATTTTTTTAGCAAGACCTTCTTTCAAAACATTAACAATCATCATTTTTGCTTGAGGATTATCTTCAATCTGTCCTTTGACTTGAGTGAGAACTTTCGTTGCATTAGTAGTTGCCTTCAAATTGTCTGAACTCATGATCCAATTATACCCTTCCTCCATTGTCGCACCTAATTTAGGATCTTGAAACTTTACAAATGGATAAAAAGGAACGCTTGAAGCGATGGCAGGCATTTGTTTCTCAATTTTGTTACTAACAATAATAGGCAACAATTCCAGCATAAGATCTTCCGAAGCGTTTTCTAAGTCAACATTCTCCGCTAATCCCTTCGCTTTCGAGGGATCAACGCTTGCAATACCTAAAAGCGAGGCGCCTTTTACAGAGTTAGAAACGGCAGACATCCCTTTCTCATAAATTGGAAGGTACTTTTTGTCTTTGGTCTTTACCAGAGCTGAAATCGCAGCTGCTTGAACTAAAGTTTTTTCGTCACTCGAAGCCAATTTTTCAACTTGGGAAAGTGCTAATTTCGCTACGGAAGGCTGAGACAAATCCAATCCGTTTAAAGCTTTTTCTCTGATTCGAAAAAATGGATCTTTAAGTGCGGCAACAAGAATTTTGGTTGAAGAATCTGATTTCCCTTTATCTTCAACCGCCTTTTCAACAGCACCGTATCTTCCATTAAAATCTTTGGTATTGTTATATTGTACCAGATATTGATCTAAAGTTTTATTATCATTGATATCAGCTAAGACAATTCCATCTGGGTTAATATTGACAAAATCTGGACTCTTAGTAGCTGGAACAACAATATCATTTTGTGATTTCGCGTCAATCCACACCTTTTGGCGAGTTGGCTTACCGTCCACAAAAACATCTATTGTCAAAGGAAACTGAAACAATGGAGTCTGAGATTGATTAATCGAAATCATCACTTGCTTCTTAACAGGTTCGTAACTGTAAGAATAAGATAATTTCGGATTACCGTTACTGTAATACCATTGATTAAAAAACCAATTAAGATCTCTTCCCGAAATTTTTTCCAAAGACAACCTCAATTGATGAGCTTCACCTGTTCCATATTCGTAGGTTTTTAGATAATCTGTAAGACCAGCAAAAAAGGCTTCATCACCCAAATAGTTTCTTAGCATATGAAGGATTCCCCCTCCTTTCTGATAGGAAACCAAGTCAAACATATCTTCTCTCGACTTGTAACCAAAACGAACTAAATCTTTATTGAAATCAGATGGACTATGCAAGTACTGACCAACATCCTTTGACAAGTGATAATCAGCTTGATCTTTTCCATATTTGTATTCATTCCACAAATACTCGGAGTAGTTAGCAAAAGACTCATTAACAGTTAAATTGCTCCAACTTTCAGTAGTTACCAAATCTCCAAACCATTGATGAAATAACTCGTGAGCAATAACATCTTCCCATGAGTTTTCATCCGCAAGATCACCCGCTTTTTGATAGGCACTTTCTTGATGCAGCGTGGAAGTAGTATTCTCCATCGCTCCAGAAACATAATCCCTACCAACAATTTGAGCATACTTTTGCCAAGGAAATTCATAATTCAGTTTTTTAGAAAAGAATTCAATCATCTCTGGAGTATTCCCAAATATTTGTTTTGCATAAGGTTCATATTCCTTCTCTACATAATAATCGACCGCAATATTTTTCCATTTATCTTTAACAATGGAATATTCTCCAACTCCCATAAAAAACAAATAGGGAGCGTGTTTCTTATCCATTACCCAATGATCGATTCTTAGACCTCCTCCTTCAGATTTTTGGTCCTTCAAAATTCCATTAGAAAGCGTAACATACTTATCAGGAACCGTCATGAAAATCTCTTGTGTCGTCTTCTGATTAGGCTTGTCTATTGTTGGAAACCAAGCTGAAGATGACTCTGTTTCACCTTGAGTCCATATTTGAGTTGGCTTGTCGGCATCTTTACCTTGCGCATTGATAAAATACAATCCTTTAGCGTCTGCAATCGCTCTACTTCCTGCCTGTTTTACTTCATTAGGTCGCGCTGTATATTTGATATAAATAGTAAAATCCTGATTCTTTGCATAAGATTTATCCAAATTAATTTTTAAAACATCATTAGTATAATCATACTTGAGAGGCGTTCTTGAACCATTTTTATCCAACGCAACTTCATGAATCAACATTCCTTTCGCATCCAGCTCCAAAATATTGGTAGCATAAAAATATGGACTTGCTGTTAACCATTCTTCACCATTCATCTGTTCCTTCTGATAGTCAAAATTAACTTTCAATTTGGTGTGTTTCAACTCAATTGATTTGGTATGCGTTGCACGATAGACCGACTCTCGCCCAGAAGTCTCCGTCTGTGCAAATATGGTATTTGAGTTAAAAAAAGTACCTAAAAAAAGAGCTGCGATAAGGATTTTTCTCATATCGTTAAAATATTATTTATGAAAATTGGTAGAAATAAAATTCAATCTGTTACATTCAACATCATGAAAATCAAATTCTTTACAAAAAAATTTAAATAAGGATTAAATAGCAACGGGAGCTTTTATTCCTGGATGTGGATCGTAATTTTCTAAGGTAAAATCTTCGAAATCAAAATCGAAAATGTCTTTGACTTCAGGATTAAGCTTCATGGTTGGAAGTGATTTTGGTTCTCTGGAAAGCTGTCTGTTGACTTGCTCAAAATGATTATTGTAAATATGAACATCACCAAACGTATGAACATAATCGCCAACTTCTAAATCACAAACTTGTGCTACCATCATCAACAATAACGCATAACTCGCAATATTGAACGGAACTCCCAAGAAAACATCTGCACTTCTTTGATACAATTGCAATGACAATTTTCCGTCCGCAACATAAAACTGAAACATGGCGTGACAAGGCGCTAAAGCCATATTTGGAATTTCTGCAACATTCCACGCAGAAACGATTAACCTTCTTGAATCTGGATTTTTTTTGATTTGGTCGATGACTTCGGTAATTTGGTCAACTACTTTTCCGTTGGCTCCACTCCAACTCCTCCATTGTGCTCCGTAAACCGGACCAAGGTCGCCATTTTCATTCGCCCATTCATTCCAAATGGAAACACCGTTGTCGGTTAAATATTTGATGTTGGTATCACCTTTTAAAAACCACAATAACTCGTAAATAATAGACTTTAAATGAACTTTTTTAGTGGTTACTAAAGGAAAACCTTTTGATAAATCGTATCGCAATTGATATCCAAAAACACTGCGTGTTCCTGTTCCTGTTCTGTCAGTTTTGTCGGTTCCGTTATCTAAAATATGTTGTAATAAATCGAGGTAATTTTGCATTGTTGTATTGTTGAAAGTTTAAATTTCAAATCCATGTACATGAATTTGAAAAGTTCAAATTTATTAAAAAATTAAGTAAGCGCGGAATGAAAAAATGATTCCAAACTGTAAAAGTAAAAAAACGTGATTGTCTCAAGAATAAACTTATAAAGATGTCATCTTCACCATCACCTTTTCTGAATTTCCGGAGACAGATTTTAATTTACCAAATCTTCCCTTATCGCTAAACCGGTCATCATAATAATCCAACTGAACATTCCCAAAAGACTTTAGCTTCCCTGATTTTCCAGAGTTAAAGGTGGAATCTCCCCAATAATCTACAAAAACATTATTGATAGATTTCAGCTTTCCAATTCTGCTGTTCTCCGAAGAAGTTTTATCCCAATAATCAATGTTGATAGCACCAATCCGCTTCACCTTTCCAAACTTTTCTCTCTCATAATTAAAGCTATCCCAATAATCAAGTTCAAGATTTCCTATGGTTTTGATTTTACCATATCTTCCATCATCTACATGCGCGGTATTCCAATATTCAACTGTAATATTCCCAAAGCTTTTGATTTTTCCAAACCGAAATTTTTCCAAATCATTTTCGAAATAAGTCAGCTGCCCATTAGAATCAGAACCAAAAAATCCAGTAACTACACCATCAAAATTTATCACGTAAGTCATGTTATCAGAAGTGGTGATTTCAACAGAAGAATTTCTATCAACGTCATTAACTAAAATCTTTTTTAAGGTTTGAGCATTAGCAATCCCAAATAAGAAAAGACAGAAGAGAACAAAAGGTTTGCACATGTGTTTTTTATTTTGAAACGATTAAATTTACCAAATATTTTTAATGACCTGAGAAATATTATTGATCGAAAAGCTTTCATTCTCAACTTTTCCTTTCATCGCCATTGCTAAAGGGCTTTCTTCGGAAATTGCAATGATTTTTTTTCCATCAAAGTGGATTTCGCCTACTGAAGCTGAAATATAGAACATTCCTTTTTCGGTTTCAACAAGAGAACCTTTTTCGACTTTTGAACATTTTTCAGTTTTGATGGACAGGATGGATTGCTTCTGTAAAAGAAAAGCATTCAACTGATTTTGCAGGTTGTTAATTTCTTGCTGTAACATTTCGCGACCAGTCTCGTACTTATCTCCCATCGAGGATTTGGTATCGTTGTTGGAATTTCGTTTGTCCAAAATCAATTGTTCTAAATTTTCTATTCGGTCCGATATTCTGGATTGAATGATATGCAAAAGCTCTACTTTGTTCATGGTTTGTTAAAATGAAACCCTTTCAACATCAGAAACGCTGAAAGGGTGTCAATTTTAGAATTTTTATTATTTAAATCTTATTTTCTTACTTTACAAAAACGGCATAGTCAGAAACTTTGAATTCAAAGGACTTGTTTACAGATAAATCTTTTGCAGCTTTTGTAAAAACATTATTGAATTTGCCCGCCACTTGAGCATCTTCAACAGAAAAGTTTACTGGTTCTTTGGACATATTTAATAACACCAACACCTCATCTTTTCCATTTTTTCTAATGTAAGCTAAGATTTTGTCTTCAGCGGTGGTTTTCACAAAATAAGTAGTCACTTTTGGATCACCTCCTCTCAGCGCTGCATTAGAGGACTTAAGGTCTAATAAAGTTTTATAAAAGTCAGCTACTTCGTAGTCACCATTCCATTCGATAACATCTTTTTCGAAGAATTCAATACGTTTTTTGTTAGGCAATTCCTGACCAGAATAAAGTAATGGAACACCATTCCAAGTTGCAGAAAATACAGCAAGAGGCTTAGCAATATCTCCATATTTTTCGTATTCTGTTCCGTTCCAAGAATTTTCGTCATGGTTAGTTGTAAACCAAGCTCTCATGGAGTTGTCTCCAATCGCTGAATATTTAGTCAGCAAGTCACGAAGCTCAGACAAAGGAAGATTCTTTTTGTAATAATCTTCGGTCTTATGCATCCAAGTCCAAGAGTAACTTGCATCGAATACTTTTCCGTAATCTGGAGTTTCTAATTCATCAAACTCACCTAACCAAAAAAGAGGTTTCACTGCATCTACTTGCGGTCTTGCTTCTACCCAGAAATCTACTTCTACCCAACTTGCAAGGTCACATCGGAATCCATCAATATCCGCTTCGGTCACCCAATACTTCATGGCATCAATCATCGCTTTTCTTAATTCAGGATTTTTGTAATCCAATTCGATGATATCATCCATTCCAGATGCTATTTGGAAATCGTTGGTTTTAGGGTCTTTCAAATAATATTCTGGATGAGATTTGGTCCATTCGTGGTCCCAACCTGTGTGATTAGCAACCCAGTCAATAATCACTTCCATACCCAAATCATGGGCTTGCTTCACCACTGCTTTGAAATCTTCTAAAGACCCAAACTCAGGATTAATCTGTGTGTAGCTGCTACAAGCATAAGGACTACCCAAACTACCTTTTTTGTTTTTTTGTGCAATTGGCGTAATAGGCATAAACCAAATGGTTTTAACACCCATTTCTTTAAGACGCGGCAACTCTTTTGCAAATGCATTGAAGGTTCCTTCCTGCGTATATTGTCTTACGTTAACTTCATAAATGTTGGTCGAATGTTTCCATTCTTTTGGTTGACTCATGGTTTCGGTTGTTTTATCGGTTGATTTTTTATCATTTTTGGTGCATGCTATGATTCCTAAAGCCAAAAGTGATAGTATGATAACTTTTTTCATATGAAAAATTGTTTTTTACAAATTTAGTGATAATTCTTTGGATTACTTGTGGGATAAATACAAAAAGTCACTCTTAAATACTCCATGAAACCCTTAATTTCCAAACTAAAATTTAGATTTAAAATTATTGATTATCAAATATTTAAATACAAACCATTAGTAAAACAAAGGTACCTTTCAGTAACTCTGAAAATAGGAGAAACATGAAAAAAAACATACTCTCCAACCATCAAAAAAACAAACTACCCTCGAAATCCGAAGGTAGTCTATCATATTTATTTAAAAAAGTAATTTAATCTTTTCTCGTCAAAAGAATTGAAGAATTAGATATCAATTAATCCTCATCATCCTCAATTGGCTCATCAGCAAAGTTGTCATCGAAATCGTCATCGTCATCATCTTCGAAATCATCATCATCTGTCTTGAATCCGGAATCAAAATCTTCTTCAAAGTTGAATTCATCATCTAAAAGAGCCATCGGTTTTGCTCCTTTTGCTCCTGTTTTTCCAGGAGCCTTCAAAGGCACGCTTCCAAAACGAAATACGGTGATTGGGTAATTGACAGACTTTTTCTCATCAACTACTTCAATCAGCTCACAATAGAACTCCCATAAATCGATAAAACCATATTGAAAATGCGCTTTATCCCCTTTACTTTCGAAAGCCTCATTGATATAGACATCTGACATGATTTCCCCATCTCCCTCGTCTGACATATCTTCCAAAGGAACGGACTTAATTACTGTTCCGTCTGCTTCAAGAAGGTTGAAAGCTGACAATTCGTCGCCAGAAAGACTGAAAGCACTTTTGATTCCGTTATGGAGATTCCAAAGCGTTTGTTTTTCCTTGATTTCGATGTCTCTGAAGATGTCATCTTTAGTGTCTATAATTACCCTAATTTTATAAACCATTGTAAAGAATTATGATATTTTATTGTACGTTTTATGGATTACAAATATATAACAAATGCAAAATGACCAAAAAAAAAAGTCATTTTTTTTAAAAAAAATTTAATTGGATTTACTCAAGGTAAAACTAAAGGTAGTGCCTTCCAAGTACTTACTCTCCACCTGAATATTCTCTTGATGCGCCTCCAAAATGTGTTTTACAATAGCCAAACCTAATCCAGAACCTCCTTCTCTCCTACTTCGACTAGATTCTACCCGATAAAATCGCTCAAAAATCCTTGGCAACAACTCAGTCTTAATCCCCATTCCATTATCCAAAACTTCAATCAAAATCTTGTTTTTCAATTGACTTGTTTTCACCGTAATCTGCGCATTTTCTCGATTAGAATAATAAATGGCATTCGACAAAAGATTGATTAAAACTTGAGAAATTTTTTGCTTATCCGCAGACACCATAATAGAATTCTGGTAAGAAATGAGCTTCATTTTGGCATTTTTCTTCAGAGCCTCATACTCCAAAAGATCAATAACTTCCCTGATAACTGCATTAATATCAAATTGCGTGATATCAAGTTTAATTTCACCTGACTCATATTGATTGATCATATCCAAGTCTTTGACAATATTGAGTAACCTTTCCACTGATTTATCAATTCTCTCCAAATATTTGTCTCTGATATCCAAATTTTCTACTCCTCCATCACGCAGAGTCTCCACATATCCTTGAATCGAAAATAACGGGGTCTTCAACTCGTGAGAAACATTTCCAATGTACTCTTTTCGATAGGTTTCCATGTCCTTCATGGTATCAATCTCAATCGCATTCTTCTGACTAAGTTCTGATACTCGTTGACCCAAAGTCGTAAAATTGATGTTCTCGTTTTCTTCTGGATAAATCTCGTGAGGTAGAATATTAGAAATACGCTTGATTTGCTTACGACTGTATACGTTGAGCAAAAAATCCAGCGCTGCATAATTGATGACCAGCATAATTAAGACCGCAAATCCAATCCCAACGATATGTTCCTCTCGAAAAAATTGAGCTCCTACGTCAAAAATTTCAAATAAAGAAACGACAGAAATCATCACTCCTGTCAAAATTAACGCCGCAAAAATGACTAGTTTTCTCGTTTTCAAAATAGAAGAATTAGTAAAAAGAGAATAATAAAATGCTAAACCACTAATTTGTAACCAATTCCTTTAAGAGTCTGGATGGTATCAATCCCCAACTTTTCTCTAAGACGACGGATATGTACATCAATGGTCCGTTCTCCAACAATGACATCACTTCCCCAGACTTTGTCCAATATTTCGTCTCTTTTGAAGACTTTTTCGGTGTTAGAAGCGAGTAAATATAACAAATCGAACTCTTTCTTTGGAAGCAGAAAGGATTCGTCTCCTTTGGTTACCTTAAAGTTATCTCGATCAATAATCATATCACCAATTTTCAACTGATGCACCACTTCTTTGCTTTGAGTAGTCAATTTCAACAAAGCATTAACTTTGGAGATGAGGATTTTAGGTTTAATAATCTTAACCACATAATCATTAGCTCCAGCTTGGAATCCCGCTAATTGCGAAAATTCTTCGCTTCTTGCCGAAAGAAAAACAATTAAGGTATGCTCTAACTCAGGAATCTGACGCATCTCTTGACAAGTTTCGATTCCGTCTTTTTCCGGCATCATCACATCTAATAAGACCAAATCCGGAATAATATCCTTAGCAGCTCTAATCCCATCATTACCATTGGTCTCAGAATAGACATCGTAACCTTCCTTTTTCAGGTTATATGAGAGGATCTCCAAAACATCTGGTTCGTCGTCGATAAGAAGAATTTTCTTAGTACTCATTTTTTTAGCTTTAAAGATAATCACCAAAGTTACGAAAATTTAGAAGGTCGAAAATTGTAGTTTCTAAAGTTCATGATAATTTAACATAACCCTAATATTATTCACACAATCTTAAAGTTTTTTTAAAGTTATGTCAATCTGCTTGATCAACAATCTTTATTTCTTTGCAGCGAATGAAATTTATATTAAAATCAAGATGAAAATCAGAAAGATTAGTGTGGCAGTTTTGTTTCTTACGGGTACATTCTCAACGATTTACGCGCAAACTACCCCTTCTGACACGGTAAAGAAAACCGAAAAGAAGATAGAAAGCATCGTTATTAAAGGAAGCTCGAGCAAGCAGTCGGAAACCGCTGTAATGTTGGAACAAAAGAAAGCCATCGTTCAGAAACAAGCTGTTGGTGCAGAAGAAATTTCTCGAAAAGGAATCTCTACAGTAGCTGAAGGCTTGACCAAAGTAACTGGAATCAACTCCGTACAAGACAGAGGTATCTTTGTAAGAGGTCTTGAAGAGCGTTACAATTCCTTATTAATTAATGGACTTGGAGCTCCTTCTAATAACCCATTTAAGAAAATTGTTTCACTAGAACAATTCCCAACAGACATTGTTGGGAAAATGGATATCTACAAGACCTTCAACTCCAATCTATATGGAGATTTTGCTGGTGCAACTTTCGACATCGAAACTTTGACACCATCAAAAGATTTCACTAAAATCGAATTTGGAATCGGCTTCAACACGATTAGTACATTTAGAAAAAACTTTAAAATTAGTCAAAACGCATACGACTTTGATGGTTATCTAACCCTTAATTCTAAGGATCGTGAGTTACCTGAAGTTTTACAAGGAACATTACCTTCCTATTATAGTTTTTCTCCTCAACAAAGCATCAATGATTTCAAGGATGGTTGGGATGTAGAATCAGTCACTTCTTTGCCTAATACAAGTTTGGGATTAATTACTTCTCAAAGATTAAAATTAGGAGAAAAAAGCAAATTAGGATTTGTATTAGGTATCAACCACTCTAGCAAATACGAATATAGAAATGGACCTAATAACCAATTTATCCAAAATGGTGACGAAACAGTTCTTAATAACAAATTAGACAAGACCAAGTATAATTATGTTATCGAATCGTCTTCACTCTTAGGCTTAACGTACAAACGCAATAAGACCAATGTTAATTTCAATGCATTGTATTTGCAGAATGCAGAAAACAAGATTGAGGATTATGTTGGATACAAAAACCTAGAAGTACAGAATCTTCGCTTCATTAGAGGAAACCAAATGGACGTCTCAAGATACTTGGATTTGCAATTGACTGCATCGCAAGAAATCGGAGATAGACATCGTATCAAAGCTGGAGCTAGTTATGTTAAAAATAATTACTCTCAGCCTGACAGAAAGTTCTACGATGGACAGATTATAGACGGAAACTCTGACCAAGTATTGATGACTTATGGAAGTAATAACCTGATCAGACAATATCTTGATGTTAAAGGAAAATTTTATGCTTCTGCATTTGGAGAATATGCTGTTTTCTTAGGTGAGAAAAAGGACCAAAATTTCTATCCATGGCAAGTCGCTGTTGGTTACAATGGATTTGCTGATATCAGAAACAACTCTTATCGATTCATTTTTGGCGCATTAAATGGCAATAATCAAGGTGCTTCTGTAATTACCAAAGACACTCCGCAAGCGAGCTTTAATCAGTCAATATTAGATGGTATCTACCATTATCAAGAAGGGTCTGACCCAGGACAATATTATTCGAGTTCTTACCAATTCGTTAATGCAGGATATCTTAACATTAACTTTAAGCCTAATGCAACTTGGGATCTTTTAATAGGTGGAAGATTCGAAAATGACCTTAGATTGATTCGCTATTCGGAACTAGGACAGGTTAAAAAAAAGAACTTAGATAAAGACAACAATTATATTCTCCCTTCATTAAGTGCAAAAAAATCGCTTAATGACAAAAACAACCTTCGTATTGCAATGAGCAAGACGATTACAAGACCTGTTTCCATTGAGACAATGCCAATTTCCTATATCAATCCAGATAATGAAACTATCTATGGAAATATCGATATCGAAAATAGTGAAAATTACAACCTTGATTTGAAATGGGAGTACTTCCCAACTAACAAGGAACTTTTTGCAGTGACATTGTTTGGAAAGAAAATTAATAATCCAATCGAGACGTCGTTTCTTGCCTCTGGTAACTCCAACGGAACAACCATTACCTACTTTAATGCAAAAGAAGCTACCATTGCTGGGATAGAACTAGAAGGAAACGTCAACCTTGGACGAATTTCCGAATCATTAGATAAGTTTTCTTTCGGAGCTAATGCTACATTAATGTATTCTAATGTAGAAAGAAGTGACGTTCAACTTATACAGGAAAGAAAAGATGGTTATACTGGTGAACTTAGCAAAAGAACATTGCAAGGAGCTGCTCCATATACCTTCAATGCCGATTTGAAATACGAATTCAAAACTGCTAAAAACTTAAAAAATGTATTCTCTTTGGTTTACAATGTATCAGGTAACAAAATTTATACAGTAGGAATCGCAGGTAATGACAACATCTACGAAAGACCATTCAATCAACTAGATTTCATTTACCAAACCGAAATTAGTAAAAATCTAAGCGTAAAATTAGGAATCCTCAACATCTTGAACCAAACTTATAAGCTACAGATTGGAGATGAAGGACTTAACACGCTTAGCACTGGAGGAATCACCGATTACAAAGCATATAAAAAAGGAACCAGCTTTAACTTTACAATAGGTTACACTTTTTAACAAAATTTAATAATTACAAAAATAAATAAAAATGAAAAAGAACGTTTTTAAAATTTTACTAGTATCGACTCTTATTTCAACCTTAGCATCATGTACTATTGAGATTAATGACTCAATTGCAGATTCTTCAACAGAGACTACGACAGACAATGTCTTGTCAGGAAGCGGAACATTATCAGGAACTATCAATAAAAATATCTTAATCAAAAAAGGGACTTATAACTTAGATGGTGTTGTAAAAATCACTGGTAATGCCACCTTAACTATAGAGCCAGGTGCAACTTTCATCGCTTCTACTACCAAACCAAGTAGTTTGGTCATTTTACAAGATGGTATGATTGACGCTCAAGGAACTGCAAGTGAACCAATTGTCTTCACCACTAATAATAAAACTCCTGGAGATTGGGGTGGAATCACGATCTATGGAACAGCTCCTATCAAAGCTGCCAACGGGGCAACACAAGCGCTTTCTGAAGACGGTAATAACGTTTATTATGGTGGAGCTGATGCCAATGATAATTCTGGTACCATGAAATACGTTAGAGTTGAATATGGCGGAAGAAAAATCGGTGATGGTAACTCAGAAACCAACTCTATGACTTTTTACTCCGTTGGAGCAGGAACAACTTTAGAAAATCTTGTTTCATACAAAGGGACTGACGATGGTTACGAATTTTTCGGAGGAACTGTAAGTGCCAAAAATTTGGTTTCCTATGGTAACTACGATGACGCATTCGACTGGCAAGACTCTTGGAGTGGTCAGAGCAATTCTAACTGGTTCGCATACCAAACAGGAATCGGTAATTTCGGAATGGAGATCGAGTCTTCTAGTAACGCAGACAATACAGCTCCAAAAATTAATACAGTAACCCTTATTAGAGCAGCAGGAACTAATCCAGAGTCTGCAGGTTCAGCGGAAATTTCTGCAATCCAATTCAAGAAGCAGGGTTCTGGACTTTTCTCTAATGTGTATATCAGTGGTTATGTTAACACAGGTGGAAAGCAAGCTTATGCTGTACTTATCCAAGACGCAGGAACAGAGACCAATCAGGTTAATACTAATAAAATTGTAGTTACTCCAATTAATTATGTGAGTTCTGACAATGCAGGAGCTTGGGGATATGCTTTCACACCAAACGGAGGAAAGACTTTCACAAATACATCAACCGTTACCAAAGCTGCGCTTACCGCTGGAGCTTGGGCAACTGTAGATGGAGTTAATTTGTTATCAGCATTGTAAATTACAGATTTACAGTAATTTCATTCAATTGGAGAATCCTACATTTGATGTGGGGTTCTCTTTTTTTGTTGGTGTATTATTAAATTTTATTAAATTAGTTTCAGAAAATACAACGAATTTGTCATGGAAAATTGTTTGGAATGTGGTAACAAAATCATGGGTCGGAGTGATAAAAAATTCTGTGATGACACTTGTCGCAACGCTTACAATAATAAGCACAATCGTGACTCCAGCAACTTGATGCGGAATATCAATAACAAACTCCGCAAAAACTACCGAATTCTAAAGGAACAAAACTTCCAAGACGGCAAAGCCAAAAACAATAGAAAAAACCTTGAAATCGAAGGTTTCGATTTCGAATATTTCACCCATTTCAAAACGTATAAAAATGGCTCAGAATATCGATTTATCTACGATATCGGCTACAAATTTCTTGAAGAAGATTGGGTACTTATTGTGAAAAATGATTAAATTCGCTCTCCTCAAAATCGGGATGTAGCGCAGCCTGGTAGCGTACACGTCTGGGGGGCGTGTGGTCGCTGGTTCGAATCCAGTCATCCCGACTTTTTATAAACTACCCCGTCAAAATTTTCTTTTCTTTGACTTCGTCCAGAACGAAAATTTTGCCACCCCTTCAGAGAAGGGGAATTTTTACAAGTAAAAAGTTTTATAACTTCCGTATCTTATCATCCAGAATCTCAATCACTTTATCTTTGTAAAGTCCTCCGATGGCTTTTTTGAAATTCTTTTTGCTCATTTGGAGTTCGTCTTTGATTTCGTCTGGTGTAGATTTGTCTGTAAGGTAAAGCAAACCGTAATTCTCGTCCAGTTTGTCAAGAATTTTTTGTTTGAATTCGTCAATATTTTCGTAACCCTCAGGTTGAAGCGTCACATCAATTTTACCGTCTTCACGAATGGTTTTGATGTAGCCTTTATCTTCAGAAAGCGGATAGACTTTTTTGTAAACATCAGATGCGTAAATCAAACCAATAAACTTGTTGTTGATGATAACATTCCAGCCTAATTCGGTTTCGTTCATCATGATAAGCGAAACTTGGTCACCTTTCTCAAAAGGCAAATCCTCATAACTTGGATTACGCTTGAATTTGGTAGTACCAGTAATCAGCCCCGTTTCCTCATCTACATAGACATAGATGAGATAGCGTTTGCCTTCCTCCATTTTGCCCTTCATTTCTTTGTACGGAACAAAAAGGTCCTTGATAATTCCCCACTCCATAAACGCTCCACTTGGAAGAATCTGTACACAACTCATGACCGCAAACTCACCTACCTCTGCCAATGGCTTTTCGGTTGTTGCCTTGAGTTTGTCATCATCTTGATAGATAAAAACCTCAACTTCGTCTCCTTCTTCCATGTCGTCATGTGCAAAAAACTTGAGAAGAAATGCCTTCCATTCTACATCATCTACCAACATATAGCCAGAAGAATTTTTCTCAGAAACTTTTAGAGTTTGGATTTTACCGATTTTCATGGAGCAAAATTACGGAAAATAAACCTTGGCAACGAATCATTACATCAATCTCCTGAGAATTTTACCCAAATATCAAAAATGAGCTTAATTAAACTCAAAATAAAAACAGGTTCCTTTAACTTTTGGATTAATTCAGATTGATTTTTCTGATTATTTATAGACTTTTTTGTTTGAGATTTTTTTCTCTTACTCAATAAAAATTTTGGCTTATGCCTGAAATGTTATGACAAATTTAAAAATTTATTTTTAAACCTCCACATTCTTCGCTAACTTTTTGAACTTGACTCCATTTTCTTGAATGACCGTAATCGTCATATGTCCAGTTTTACTTACATTAATATCTGCAATTTTACCAGATTTTCCTTTGTGAGTACCACCAATAACGATACAGAAATCACCATCGTTTATTGGTTTTCCTTTGGAATCGCTCATGTTATTTTAAAATGTAAATGTTTTTTTTGACACTTAAGTTTAAATACTGACTTAAAAAACCAGTCAAATTAGAACACTTTAGACTCTAAAATTAAAAATTTTCGCCTCAAGTGAACTTAGATATTTATTCAATTTTGAAATCTAAAGTGACTAAACTGTTATCAAATTTTTAGTAAAGTTTTTAGACTAATATTTCCCAGTTGACGCATCTGCAATATCTGAAACTTCTAAAATATTTTTCGAATAAGGTTTTTCGTCCTCGTTAATCATGGCTTTTCCGACTTGAGAAAGGGTTAAAGTTGCTTTTGGCATGACGTATTTCAAAACATTAGCCATGATTTTGAAAATTGGTTTTGCACTCTTTTGCCCCTTGAATGGAATCATCAATGCCGGACGAAAATTATACTCCGCTTTAAATCCTAATTTTTGCAAATCGTTTTCGGTTTTCCCTTTTACTCTTGCCCACATTAAGCTTCCTTTCTCTGTAGAATCAGTACTCCTTCCTGAAACAAAATTGAAAACCATATTTGGGTTTTGTTCAACCAAAGCTTTTGCAAAAGCCATCGTGGTATCGTAAGTAATCACGGTATATTTTTCCTCGTTCATTCCAACAGAGCTGATTCCCGCACAGAAAAAACAAGCATCATAACCTTTCAATTGTTCCGAAAAATTAGCGATTTTTAAAAAATCTGAAACTAAAAGTTCTTTTACTTTTGGACTGCTAATATCGTAATGTTTTCTTCCTACTATGAGAATTTCGGATACTTTTGGATTCTGGATACATTCGAGCAAAACACCCTCTCCTACCATTCCTGTTGCTCCTGTTAAGATAATTTTCATTAGTGTGATTTTAAAGCAAATATCGGTTTATTTTAATCAAGACGAAAGAGAAGAGGTTTTACTTTAAGAATTACCACCTATTTTTGAGTATTAAATTA
>NZ_JBYVEB010000046.1:0-24579 GCF_058117085.1 Chryseobacterium sp. CG10_8
TAAATTTTTCAAAAAAATAAATAAATAAAACGTTGGATTTTTCCAGCGTTTTTGTTTTATCTCATCGAATGTAACATTAGTTACTGCCTAAGAATTATTACCCTGATACTTTTGCATTAAAATAGATGGAGTTTAATTTCCATCCATAATTCAATAAATACAATCTATAATATTTAGAAAATAATTCTTCAATGAAAAAGTATTTTTTACCATTGTTAATTGTTCTGCCGTTTGTGAAAAGCTTTTCGCAGGAAGTCATTCCAATTTCCCATTCGGATCTCGAACAAAAGATTTTAGATAATAATCTGCAAGTGAGAATGGCTCAAAACGAAGCCCAACTTGCAGAAACCGAACTTTTGGGAACTCGTGCCATGTATTTGCCCAATGTTAACGCGTCTTATACGTTTTCCAACACCAATAATCCTTTGTATGCATTCGGTTCCAAACTCAATCAGGAAAGGATTTCAGCAATGGATTTTGATCCTAATTCTCTCAATGACCCAAAAGCGATTTCCAATTTCGCTACCAAATTAGAAGTACAACAACCTATCATCAATATGGATGCGGTTTATCAGAAAAAAGCAGGTCAGGTAAAAGCAGATGTTTTGAAAATTAAAACCGAACGCACCAAGGAATACGTTCAGTTCGAACTCAAAAAAGCATACATGCAATTGCAGTTGGCTTATAGAATGTTAGAAACCATGGAAGATGCCAAAACCACGACGTTTGCCAACAAAAAAGTGGTAGATAATTACTACAAAAACGGAATGGTTCAGAAGACCGAAGTTTTGTATATGGACGTTCGAGTAAAGGAAATCGAATCTCAAATTCAATATGCGAAATCTAATATCAGAAATGCTTCGGATTATTTGTATTTCCTTTTGGACGAAGACTCAACCAATAAAGTTCTCGAACCTACGGAAAAACTGACCTATAATTCTAACATCATCGACCAAGAGGTTTCCCTTAATGTCAATCGAAAGGATTTGCAAGCCTATCAAAAATCTTTGGAAGCCTATGATTGGATGATTAAATCCAGTAAAGCTAAATTTTTGCCCAAGCTTAATGCTTTCGGGAGTTTTGAGATGTACGATAACAAATTCGCTCAATTTGGCGCCAATGGTTATCTCGCAGGTTTGCAATTGTCTTGGAATGTTTTTGACGGTTTAAAATCCAAAAGCGACCAACAAAAATACAAAGCCGAACTCACGAAGGCGCAAACTGAAATTGAGCAATATAACAAACAAAGTCAGTTGGAATTGAACAAAGCTTCCCGTCAAGTTTCAGATGCCGACAACAAAGTAACGCTCACTAAATTGGCATGGGAACAAAGTCAGGAAGCCTATCGAATTCGCAAGAATCGTTATGACCAAGGTTTGGAGAAATCAGCCGATTTATTGACTTCCGAAACTACAATGGCACAAAAGGAATTAGAATATCAGCAAGCCATTTTCGAGTACAATCTCGCTTTGGAATATTATAAATTTTTGCAGAATTAAATGAGGAGCTATTTCCACTTGCAGTTTATACTGAGCGAAGTCGAAGTACTATATCTTTTTGTTCGTCGTTTCCTCCTCACAAAAAGGATGTCGCTGCAATCGGGGCTATTAAAATCCAATTGAAACAACTGTCATTCTGAACGAAACGAAGTGCAGTGAAGAATCTCTCAATAAACTATTTGAACATTAAAAGAATCATTATGAAAAAATATATCATTCACACGTTCCTTTTTGGAACAATCATTCTTACAAGCTGTTCTTCATCCGAAGAAAAATCAGCAACTACCAACCAAAAGCCAATTGTGGTTACCGTGAGCAATACCAAATCCGAATCTGGAGAAATTTCAGGTTCTATGGTAACTTCCAGTGGAAAATTAGTCGCAAAAAATTCCGTGAATGTTTCTACCCGAATCATGGGTTACATCACTTCCATGAATGTAGAAGTTGGGCAAAATGTTAGTGCAGGACAACCTTTGGTGAGCATCAACGCAACAGACATTCAAGCGAAAGGAGGACAAGCTAATGCACAGATTGCACAGGCACAAGCTAATTACAATTCAGCGAAAAAAGATTTTGAACGTTTTCAAAATTTATACAATACAGAAAGTGCTTCTCAAAAAGAATTGGACGACATGAGAACCAGATTTGAGATGGCAGAAGCTGGCCTTCAAGCCGCAAAACAAATGAAGGGCGAGGTTGACGCTCAGTATAAATATACCAATATTACAGCACCTATTTCAGGAACAGTGACTGCAAAATTTGCTCAACAAGGCGATATGGCAAGTCCTGGAATGCCTTTGTTGACGATAGAATCTCCATCAACATTGCAAGCTGAAATTTTACTTTCTGAAAAATATATCACCTCTATCACTCAAGGAATACCAGTTCAGGTGACTTTAAAATCTACCGGAATAGAACTGATTGGACATGTTTCTGAAATTTCAAAATCGTCTTCTAATACGGGCGGACAATATTTGGTTAAAATCAAAATGCCTGCGTCAAAAGACTTATTGCCGGGAATGTTTGTCAACGCTCAGTTTCCATTCAAAGATACAAAAGGGGCTAATCAGGATTTCGGGCAATCTGTTGTCATTCCAAAATCAGCTTTGGTGGAGAACGGGCAATTAACTGGAGTTTATACTGTAAGTGAGCAAAAAACCACAGTTCTCAGATGGATAAAAATTGGAAAAACTTTTGGTGATCAGGTTGAAGTTTTATCCGGCCTCAACGCCAATGAAGCCTATATCGTTTCCGCCAACGGAAAATTGTTTAACGGAGCTAAGGTGTCAATTCAATAATGTATCAATGTAACAGTATAACAATTATTTGAGATGGATCTCATTGCTACATTAGTAAATTGGTAAACTGTTACATTACTTAATTGATACATTTTTAAATTAAAAATATTATGGAAAAAGGATTTGCAGGACGTATCGCCGAATTTTTTATCAATTCAAAACTCACCATTTTGTTGATGATTGCATTGATGATTATAGGGGTTTACAGTTCCACACTCATACCCAGAGAAGAAGAGCCACAGATTATTGTGCCGATGGCGGATGTAATGGTCGGTTATCCCGGTGCATCACCCAAGGAAGTGGAAAGTCGTGTGGTAAAACCATTGGAGAAAATGATTTCCAATATCAAAGGTGTTGAACATATTCATGCGATGGCAATGAATGGACGTGCGATGATAATCGTACAGTTTTATGTGGGCGAAGATGCCGAACGTTCTTATGTGAAGTTGTATGATGAACTGATGAAGCACAAAGATATTTTCCCAAAAGGCATCATGGAACCAATGGTGAAAACCCGTTCTATTGATGATGTTCCGATGTTGGGACTCACGCTTTGGAGTGAAAAATACGATGATTACCAACTGCGTCAAATTGGGGAAGAATTGTCTTCTGAAATCAAAAAAGTAAAAGATGTTTCTTTAACCAAAGTCATTGGTGGAAGAAACCGTCAGTTGAAAGTGATTTTGGATAAAGATAAAATGGCGGAGCTCAATGTTGATGCCCTTTCGGTGATGCAAATGATCCAAGCCAATAACGGAAGTTCTCAATCGGGTAGTTTTGATGCCAATGATGAAGAATATCTCTTAACGACCGGACAATTTTTAAATTCTTCAGAAGACGTTGAAAATTTAGTGATTGGAACTTCACAGAATATGCCCGTTTATTTAAAACAGATTGCAACCGTAGATGATGGTCCGGCTTCGCCTTCGGATTATGTAAGCTTTGGTTATGGAAACGCCGTTGAAAACGGAAAGAAATTTCAATCGGAATATCCTGCGATTACAGTTTCGGTTTCGAAAGTAAAAGGAGCCGATGCGATGAAAATTTCTGAACAAATTTTAGAAAAAGTAGAAGGGTTAAAAAAGAATTTAATTCCCAATGATGTACATGTAGAAGTCACCCGGAACTATGGCGAAACTGCATCTCATAAGGTTTCAGAATTGTTGATGCACTTAGGTGTTGCCATTCTTGCTGTAACCTTGTTGGTGATGTTAGCGATGGGATGGAGAGGTGGATTGGTGGTTTTCCTTTCCGTGCCTTTGACCTTTGCATTGACCTTATTTAGTTATTATATTTTGGGTTACACGCTCAACCGAATTACGCTTTTTGCTTTGGTTTTTGTGGTGGGAATTGTGGTGGACGACAGTATCATTATTGC
Source organism: Chryseobacterium sp. CG10_8 (assembly GCF_058117085.1). Taxonomy (NCBI): domain Bacteria; kingdom Pseudomonadati; phylum Bacteroidota; class Flavobacteriia; order Flavobacteriales; family Weeksellaceae; genus Chryseobacterium; species Chryseobacterium sp. CG10_8. The sequence continues at coordinate 4,176 of NZ_JBYVEB010000046.1, forward strand.
CGAAAATATGCACCGACATTTTCACATGAAGAAATTGCCTTTCAAACAAGCTGCTATTTTTGCGATTAATGAAGTTGGAAATCCTACCATTTTAGCAACCTTTACGGTGATTGCTGCTATTTTGCCAATGGCTTTTGTGTCCGGAATGATGGGGCCATATATGAGTCCGATGCCTATTGGTGCGTCTATTGCGATGTTGTTGTCGTTGTTCATTGCCTTAACGATTACGCCTTATCTGGGCTACCATTTATTGAAAGTAAAAGACGATCAGGAACACAAAGAAGAGCATGGTTTAGAAACCAATCGTATTTATAAAATTTACAAAAAAATTGAACAACCACTTTTAGACAGTAAGTCGAAAAGATGGACAATGATGGCAGTTACAGTCGTGCTTTTACTGGTTTCTGTTGCGGCATTTTTCACCAAATGGGTTGCGGTAAAAATGTTGCCTTTTGATAATAAAAATGAAGTACAAGTGGTGATTGACATGCCCGAGGGAACGACGTTAGAACGTACGGCTGTCGTTGCTCAGGATATTGCTCAATACATCAAAACGGTTCCAGAAGTGGTGAACTATCAAAGTTATGTCGGGTGTTCTGCTCCGATTACTTTCAATGGTTTGGTGCGACATTATGATATGCGTGGGCAGAGCAATACGGCTGATATTCAGGTAAACTTTTTACACAAGGAAGACCGTGATTTACAAAGTCATGATATTGCGAAAAAAATCAGACCTCAAATTCAAAAAATTGCAACTAAATACGGAGCTAATGTCAAAATTGTTGAAGTTCCACCGGGACCTCCGGTTTTGTCAACCATTGTTGCAGAAGTTTATGGGCCCAATTATGACGAGCAAATTAAAATCGGTCAGAACGTCGAAAATATTTTGAAGAAAACCGATGACGTGGTCGATGTGGATTGGATGGTGGAAGCACCACAAACGGAATTTAAAATTGTTGCTGACAAGGAAAAATCAATGCTCAACGGTGTTGCACCTCAACAAATCGTAGGTAATTTGACGTATTTGATAGGAGAACATTCGATTGGAAATCTGTACGACGAAAAATCGAACGACCCGATTGATATTGTAATGAAGTTGAATGACGCCGACAAAACCAATATTCAGGAAATTACCGATGTGAAAGTGAAAGGTCAAATGGGAATGGTTCCGATTGGAGATTTGACAACTGTGAAGCAAGATACTTTGCAAAAATCCATTTACAGAAAAGACCAAAAACGAGTGGTTTACGTGTTAGCAGATATGGCGGGAGGATTGGAAAGTCCCGCGTATGCAATTTTAGGAATGGAAGAAAAATTGAAAAAAATCCAACTTCCTAATGGTTATTCTTTGAACGAAATCTACATGGGTCAACCTGATTCCGAAGAAGATTATACGGTAAAATGGGATGGTGAATGGCAGATTACGTTAGAGGTTTTTCGTGATTTGGGAGTGGCGTTTGCGGTGGTGATTATTATTATTTACATGTTGATTGTGGGCTGGTTCCAAAACTTCAAAACACCAATTGTGATGATGATTGCGATTCCTTTATCCTTGATTGGAATTGTACTCGGACACTGGTTGTTAGGAGCTTTTTTCACCGCAACATCCTTCATCGGAATGATTGCTTTAGCGGGAGTCATGGTTCGGAATTCGGTTTTACTTATTGACTTTATAGAAATTCGTTTGAATGAAGGCGTTCCAATCAAGCAAGCCATTATTGAAGCAGGTGCCGTACGGACAACGCCCATTCTTTTAACAACCGGAGCAGTTGTAATTGGTGCTGTGATTATTCTTTTTGATCCCATTTTTCAGGGATTAGCCATTTCATTAGTGTTTGGAGCCATTGTTTCCACTTTGTTGACCTTGTTGGTGATTCCTTTGATTTACTACATTACAGAACGAAAAAAATGGGAGGGCAACAAAAATATTGACAATGATATGCTTCCTGATAACGTAGAATATGATGAAGATTATAATCCGAATATTGACTAAAGTATTAATGAAGCCTTCAAGGTTATTTTTATGACCTTGAAGGTTTAAATAAATTATAAAAATGAAACTTTTATTAATAACAGCCATAGAAGAATTTGAAAAAGAAGTGAAACAAATTCTGATTCAGTCGGGGGTAAAATCCTTCTCTTACCAAAAAGTAAATGGTTATAAAAATGAAAATAAAACCCAATTAGAGAATTGGTTTGGTTCCTCTCACACGGAAATCAACTCTTTGCTTTTTACTGTATTTGCAGCAGAAGACACAGTCGAAGCAATTTATGAAAAAGCAAAAATTTTCAATTCAAAACAAGAGTCTTTATCGCATTTGCATATTGCAACTCTTAATCTTGAAAAATCAATTTAAATAAAATGAAAAACAGAATTATACATGCTTTCGCTGGAACAATGATTTTGGTGAGCCTATTATTAGGAATTTATGTCAGCGAAAATTGGTTATGGCTTACCGGATTTGTAGGGGTAAATTTATTGCAAAGCTCCATTACTAATTGGTGTTTGCTAAGCACAATTTTAGACAAATTGGGTGTTAAAGACGAAGGTAATTCCTGCAAATGTTAGAAAACATCCGACAGATTCCACAGATTTTGTGAAATTATATATAACCGCAATTTTTTTTTTGAAAAAAGTTACGATTACAAAGTGATTTTAAAATCTGTGAGAGTCTGTGGGAGTTCCTATTTTGGCATTTCTACCACAAATAGCCCTCGGATTTCGTTTTCCTTGTAACCAGTTGCTTGGTCATTTGGATAAAGCGATTCGATTTTTTTGGCAACTTCAGGCTTTATGTTGGTGCCTTTTACGCCATGACATTGCAAACACATGGAATTGTTCACAATTGGAACGTAGAGATATCCCTCATTTTCAGTGGGTTTAGGATTGGTTCCTTTTTTAATTTCAGTTTTGAAAAGCTCAATATATTTCCGTTCGGTTTCATTCGCTAAATTGTCTGGATTTCGGGGTTTATCCGAAACTCTCTTAATAGACAATTGATATTTGTCAGAAACAGATTTCGTCAAAGGAATAGCCTGAAGATTACAAAATTCCATGGCACTTTCCGCACCCTCTTGTTTCAATTTGGTTTGAAGATTTTTGCCTAAAAGTTCCTTGGTTTCCATCGCATATTTCAAGGCTTGTTCTTTTGGAGATTTAGTTTGTTGAACAAATTCTTTTCCTTCCTGAACAAATTCTTTCCCAAATTTTGCTTTGTAATGTTCCTGAAACCAATCGGGTTCTTCAATTTTATAATCGTAGATATACTCAGCGATTTGAGTAAGCTCATCAGTCGGAATCGGCTGTTGAGGCATTAATCCGAATCTTCTGACCGCACCTGGTAATTTTGCATTTTCTTCAGAAGGATTTCTTGTATAAGTGACCAAATCTTTTACGAATTCTTCGCGAGACATTCCTTCCTGCAAATAATGAGCTTTGATGGCTATCATTGGAGGGGCGGTTCGCTCATTTTCGGATGCAGTCGGCGAATGGCAGATATAGCACAAGACTTCGGCATACTGCAGACCATCGGGCTTTTCCGAGGCTTTTGCAGTGGAGATTTCTTCTTTAATTTCAGATTTGGGTTCGGATTTTTGACATTGCTGAAAGATCACCAAACTTCCAAGCAAAAACAACGGAAAACTTCTTTTACAAAACATATCGAAATATTATTAACAAATTAAAAATAGATTACACCAACTCTAAATAATTAACGCTGAACATTTCATCTCTTTAAGGTAGGAACGAATATCCATTTTTCAATTTCCAAAGGAAATATTTTTCAAGAATCACTTTGGTAAAATCATAAATCACATTTGGCATCATGATCGCGAAAACTCTTGGCTTGAAGAGCGTATTACTCAATATAATCACTTCTTTTTTGCCTGCGTCCATAATACAGAGACCTGTAATTTTGCCCCATTCTTTTTCTATAAAATCCGTTTTGCCTTGGATGGTTTTTACAATATTTTTAGCCACAATTTTTCCGGTGACATCACTTGGATAACCCGTTTTTGGAACACTGAAAGGAACATCACCTTGTTCGAAAGGAGGTTTGACATCCACCGCCAAGCCAGCTGCCCAAATATTTTGTATTTTATGGTGTCTATAATTAGGAAGAACTGGGATAAAACCATTAGGAGGAGTCTCCAATTCTGGCGAATTTTTAATAAAATCTACCCCAATAAAAGGTGGCATCAACATCGTGAATTGAGACTTGATTTCTTCACTAGTCGATAAGATAACACTATCTTTTGTAACCTCTTTAACGCCTACATTCGTGCGGAATTTGATATCAAACATTTCCATGAATTTCTTCAACATGGCTTCACCTAAAGGCATTCCGTCAATTCCAAAATGTCCGAGATAAGGCTCCGGTGTTATCCAATAAAGATTGACTCTTTTTCGAATATTTTGCTCACGCAGCCACTTTTCTACATTAAAGAGAAATTCATATGCAGCGCCCATACAACCTGCGTTCTGAGTCGCACCAATCACAATATCACCTGGATTTTTTTTGAAAGCTTCCAGTTTTTCTCTTGTTTCCATTGCTTTGGGTGGCGTTCCGATGTAATAGGAATTTTCTTTAACTCCTGGTGCAATGTCAAAATTGACTTTGGGACCAGTTGCAATTATCAAATGATCGTAATCGTAAGTCCCATTTTCGCCGTAAACTTTATTTTGAGTTGAATCTATTCTTAAAGCGGTATCCTTAACGAATTTCACTCCTTTTTTTTCTAAAATAGGACGTCTCGGAATCATAATATCTTTGACTTCTCTTCTTTTAATCGGAACCCAAATAAGGGAAGGGATGTATATAAAATCATCATTTCGGTCAACCAAAGTAACTTCAACTTGGTCTTTCAGTTTTCTTTTGATTTCCATTGCAGCGGTTGAGCCTGCAAAATTTCCACCTATAACTAAGATTTTCATAACTTTAAATTTACTTCATCAAAGTTCCATCTAAGTCTAATCAATTGCAGTAACATTTGTTACAGTAAAGCCTTCGTTTCGTTGGAATTACGCAGAAAAAAGGATGATAAATATCACTTTTATGAGTTTCTGTTTAGTAGATTAATAACTCTCAAGTAAATACATTTAAAAATATGACTAGATCTTAGTTTCATACTGAGATTTAGAAGTATTTAGTTAAATTAGATGAAATTTTAATGGATGCCGAATTTTTTACGACCAACGCTCGAAAGCGATAAAATTAAGTTGATACCACTCCAAGAATCTGACTTTGACAGACTTTATGATATTGCTTCTGACCCTTTAATTTGGGAGCAACATCCTAATAAAGATCGATGGAAAAAGGAAGAGTTTCAAAAGTTTTTTGATGATGCCATCAATTCCAAGGGAGCATTTTTGATTTTAGATGACTTATCCGATGATGTTATTGGGAGTACAAGGTTTTATGATTATTCGGTTGATGATAATTCAATTTATATAGGATATACCTTCTATGGCAGGGAATATTGGGGGACTGGAGCGAATCGAATAATTAAAGAATTAATGCTAGATTATATTTTTCAATATGTAGAAACGGTGAAGTTTCAAGCAGGACCACAAAATTTTCGTTCGAGGAAGGCGATGGAGAAGATGGGATTTCAATTTAACGGGGAATTTAATCCAAATGGAAAGACCTATGTCGAATACCAAATTCAAAAACCGAATTGGAGATTGTGAATTGTACTTTTGGTAAATTTTACCAATCATTGTGATTTTATTATAAATCTGATTAACAGTGATTTTGCCTACAAAAGAAACTCATTGTGTTTTAGATTAAAAATGCCTATTTTTGCGCCCACAAAAAAAACGAGATGAATTTTTTGGACGAGCTTTTACGAGAACCATTTTTTCCGTACCTTTTTGCAATATTGTTGGTAGCACCAATCGTAATGTTAATGAGGCGTTTTTTGGTGGAATATGTTAATTTGAAGCATCAAGAACTCAAATTACTAACCGTAAAAGGAAATTCGGAAAATAAGAGCCAAGCTTACGAACGGATGATGTTGTACTTGGACAGAATAAAGCCAGCCAATTTGGTGACCAAGTTTGATAAGAAGTTGGCGCCGCACGAATTTCTTTTTTTATCAGAAAAGTCCATTAACGAGGAGTTTGAATATAACAAGTCACAGCAAGTATATATCACCAAGATAACTTGGCAAAACATTGTTGATTCTAAGAATATGGTCATTAAGATATTACGAGATACTTATGAGAATACTCCGGAAAACAATAGTCTGGAAGATTTCAAAACTGTCTTTCTAATGAATTACCTTAAAGAAGAACAGGATTATGTTTCCGAGACAATGGAGCAACTTAGGAAAGAAATGTTGATGATGACTTAGTGCTGCTTGATTCAAAAAAACGACACAATTTTAAATTTTATTAATCAAAAATAAATTATCAAAATAGAATGATACCAAATTTTAAAGCTCATCCATGGCATGGAATTTCAGCTGGTGAAAACTCTCCTGAATTAGTAAATGTTTTCGTAGAGATTGTACCTTCTGATACAATCAAATATGAAGTTGATAAACAAACAGGATACCTTAAAGTGGACCGTCCACAACAGTTTTCTAACATTATTCCTGCTTTATATGGATTTATTCCAAGAACATACTGTCATGACGAAGTAAAGAAATTGGCTATTGAAAGTGGTTCTTCTGATGTAGAAATGGGAGACCATGACCCTTTGGATATTTGTGTATTAAGTTCTCACAATATTCATGCAGGTGGACTTTTGATGGAGGCTATTCCAATCGGAGGTTTCAAGATGATTGACAAAGGAGAAGCTGATGACAAAATCGTTGCAGTAATGGTGGGAGACCATGCTTTTGGTCACTTCAGAGACATTTCTGAATTACCTGAAGCTGAAGTAAAAAGATTGATGCATTATTTCCTAACTTATAAAAATCTTCCGGATGAGCCTGCAAAATGTCGTATTGACCTAGTGTATGGTGCAGAACATGCAAAGCAGGTAATTACTGCTTCTAAAAAGGACTATGCAGGAAAATTTGGGGGTTAATCCTTGATGCATACTAAAAAAGCCGAGAAATTATTAGATAGTTTCTCGGTTTTTTTTATCTTTAGCAACGACATTTTTTTAAATTATTACATTAAAATATCAAACTATGAATTTATTATTTTACTTAGTGCCTGTCTTTGGTGTCATCGCGTTGCTCTACACGTTTATTGAAAGCAATTGGGTGAAAAAGCAAAGTGATGGGAATGACAAGATGAAGTCCATTGCTGGACATGTTGCGGACGGAGCCATGGCTTTTCTTCATGCCGAATACAAAATCCTAGCCTACTTTGTTGTTGTTGTAGCTCTACTTTTAGGGATCATGGGATATTCCAATGCCAATTCTCATTGGAGTATTGGGGTTGCCTTTATCGTAGGAGCTATTTTTAGTGCAACAGCTGGGTACATTGGGATGAAAATCGCAACCAAAGCTAACGTAAGAACCGCAGAAGCAGCCAAAACCTCACTTTCAAAAGCATTGAAGGTTTCTTTTACCGGTGGATCGGTAATGGGAATGGGGGTTGCAGGATTAGCTGTTCTTGGTTTAGGTGCACTTTTCATTATAATTAAACAAATATTTGCGCCAGAATCGGGTGTTGATACTCACGAAATGGAAAGAACCATCGAGATTTTGACTGGTTTTTCCCTTGGTGCTGAATCTATTGCCTTATTTGCGAGAGTAGGAGGAGGAATCTATACCAAAGCCGCAGATGTTGGAGCTGACTTAGTTGGTAAGGTAGAAGCGGGTATTCCTGAAGATGATCCAAGAAATCCAGCTACAATTGCAGATAATGTAGGAGATAACGTAGGAGATGTTGCGGGAATGGGAGCGGATTTATTTGGTTCTTATGTGGCAACGGTTTTGGCAACGATGGTGTTAGGAAGAGAAACTTTTTCTCAAGATAATTTTGGTGGATTTGCACCAATTTTATTACCGATGCTAATTGCAGGAGTTGGAATTATCTTCTCTATCATAGGAACTTTCTTCGTGAAAATTAATGATAAAGGAAATGCTGGAGTTGCTGCAGTTCAAAATGCATTGAACCTTGGAAACTGGGGAAGTATAGTTCTTACTGCGGTTTCTTCGTATTTTTTAGTGAATTATTTACTACCTGATAGCATGACTTTGAGAGGTCATGAATTCACCAAAATGGGAGTTTTTGGAGCTATTATAGTTGGTTTAGTTGTAGGTACTTTGATGTCAATCATTACCGAATACTATACCGCAATGGGCAAAAGACCAGTTAACAGTATTGTAAAACAATCTTCGACGGGTCATGCGACTAACATTATTGGAGGACTTTCTGTCGGTATGGAATCTACCTTATTGCCAATTCTTGTTTTGGCGGCGGGAATTTATGGCTCCTATCTTTGTGCTGGACTTTATGGAGTTGCGATTGCTGCAGCGGGAATGATGGCAACGACTGCAATGCAGTTGGCTATTGATGCATTCGGACCGATTGCTGATAATGCGGGTGGAATTGCCGAAATGAGTGAATTACCGAAAGAAGTTAGAGAGAGAACTGATATTTTGGACGCAGTTGGAAACACTACTGCTGCAACAGGTAAAGGTTTTGCGATTGCTTCTGCGGCTTTAACAGCATTAGCTTTATTTGCTGCATTTGTTGGGATTGCAGGTATTGATGGTATCGATATCTATCGTGCGGATGTTTTATCAGGATTATTTGTTGGAGCAATGATTCCATTTATCTTTTCATCATTAGCGATTACTGCGGTTGGAAAAGCTGCGATGGCAATGGTTGAAGAAGTAAGAAGACAGTTCCGTGAAATTCCTGGAATTCTTGAAGGAAAAGCAGAACCAGAATACGAAAAATGTGTGGCAATTTCTACGGATGCGTCTATCAAAAAAATGTTACTTCCTGGTGCAATTGCTATTATTTCACCGCTTTTGGTTGGATTTGTTTTCGGACCAGAAGTATTAGGAGGATTCCTTGCAGGCGCTACCGTTTCGGGAGTATTGATGGGAATGTTCCAAAATAATGCAGGTGGAGCTTGGGATAACGCTAAAAAGTCTTTTGAAAAAGGAGTGGATATCAATGGAGAAACTTTCTACAAAGGTTCTGAACCACACAAAGCTTCCGTAACTGGTGATACTGTTGGAGATCCATTTAAAGATACTTCTGGACCTTCTATGAATATTTTAATTAAATTAATGTCCATCGTTTCTTTGGTTATTGCTCCGAGTTTAGCCGTTATTCACGCTGATAAAATTGAGCAGAATAGAAAAGATAAAATGGAAACTTTGCATGCTGCAATGATGGGCGGAACTTCTGCTCATGGAAGCATGGGTTGTGGAAACGAGAGTGGAACCATGAAGATGTGCGAAAAAGAAGGCAAACAATGTGATGCTGCTTGTATGAAAAAATGTGAAGCAGAAGGAAAAGATTGCAAAAAAGAATGCGAGTCAAAAGGGAAGGAGTGCAAAAAGTCGTGTGACAAAGAAGATAAAGCAGCTTGCAAAGAGCATCATGAATAAAATCAGTATTTAAATTCTATAAATTTAAAATCAACCCTTTCGGACTTTTCTCTGAAAGGGTTTTTTAGTGAATTGAATTCAGTTTTTTAGAGCTTATTCCAAGTCTAATTGGGAGTAAAATGCTATATAGTTAAATCTTAATAATTTGTCATGATATACTTGTTTGTCATTCTGAGCACAGACTGAAGGTCTGCGAACGAAGTTCTGAAGTGGAGTCGAAGAATCTATATAGATGCTTCCTTCGTCAGCATGACATTTTAAATAGATTTGACTATAGGTATTTTTTCAAATTTTCGACGGCGCTGATTATAGTTTCGTCTTTCTTCGCAAAACTAAATCGGAGATAACCTGTATTGCGTTCGTCTCTGTAAAAAGCAGAATAAGGGATGGTTGCGACTTTGCATTTCTTAATGAGATATTCCGCAAACTCTTGGTCGCTCATTTGACTATTAATCGATTTGAAACCGAATGTCTGAGCATAGCCGCCACCTGCTTTCATGACCACTTCAAAAGGCAAATCTAACATGAGATTAAGAAGTAAGTCTCGTTTTTTCTGAAAGAATTGTCGATTTTCTATTGGATCAAAAACATCTAAGAATCTTGCAATCGCATACTGACTTCTGTAATTAATCGTGAAACAAAGATATTGATGAACGTCCCTCAAAGCTTTGGTAAATTCTTCTGGCGCAATAACGTAGCTTGCCTTCCAACCAGAGATATGAAACATCTTTTCGAACGAGAAAAAGCAGAAGCATCGCTGACTTATTTCAGGGTGATGCAAAGCACTATAGAATTCAACGCCATCGTATATCACCATATCATAAACTTCATCAGAAATAACGACCATATCAGTGTCTTTGATGAGTTCCCAAAGGATATTCCAGTTCTCTTTTTGCCAAACTTTTCCTGTCGGATTTCCAGGCGAGTTAATAATGATTGCTTTGGTTTTCGGTGTAATAGCCTCTTTAATCTCTTGCCAATTAATCTCGAATTTTTCGTCAAGACTTACGATTTTTGGTGTCGCTTTTAGGATTTCAATTGCTGGAACATAAGTGTCATAGCACGGTTCAATAATAATGACTTCGTCACCCTGTTCTATAAAGGATGCCAGAGCAATATGCAGTGCGTAAGTCGCTCCCGGAACAATAGTCATTTCATTTTCTGTGACTTTTATCGGATTTATCCTTCGTGAATTAAATTCAATTAGTTTTTCAGTAAGAAGAGGCAAAGAAAATTCCGATGCATAAGGATTGGTGTCATATTCCAAAGCCTCGTGTGCAAAAGCTTTCAAACGTGGGTCGATATCATAATCTGGAGAACTTTGGGAAAGGTTTACGGCATGATACTTTTCCGCCAATTGTGCAATTTGCGTAAAAATGTTGATGTCCTTGCCGGAATGTACCTTTTTAAAAGAAATCATCCAGATTATTTTATGTTTTTAGTATCCGTTAAAAGCTTAACTATTTGAAATTCTCAAAAAATGGCTTTTAAGCTTGTTTTTTCGTTTGCAATTTGATACTAAATTTATAAAATAATCATTTAAGTTTTCGTAATTATTATGAATTCAATAATGATTTATTGCAAGTAATTGATAATTAGAGCAGTAATTTTAGATTTTCAAATCCTTTGTATAAGGTTTCTTCTTTTTTTGCAAAACAAAATCTTACTAACCCTGTGTTTTGATGGTTGTTAAAGAACGCAGAAACCGGAATAACTGCCACTTTTAACTGAGTGGTTAACCAGACGGCAAACTCTTTATCAGACAGATTAGGTTGTATTTCTTTAAAGTTTGCCAGTTGAAAATATCCACCTTCTGCTTTTTTCTCGAATTTGAATGGCGTTTTCGAAAGCAAATCGCAGAAGAGATTTCTCTTGGATTCCATTACTTTTCGATTTTCTTCCACATCAAAAACCTGAATAAAATTTGCTAAAGCTTCTTGTCCCGGAGCATTAACGGAAAAAGTCAAATATTGATGAATCCTGCGAAAAGCGGTACTTAGTTCTTCATTGGCGAGGATATACCCAATCTTCCAACCTGTAATGTGAAACATTTTCCCAAATGAAAAAACGCTTAAACATCTTTCTTTAAGGAAAGGATGTTGAAATGCACTGTAAAATTCGTGCTGATCGTAGATGAGAAGGTCATAGACTTCATCAGAAATTATGAAAATTTCTTCATCTTTTATAATTTCCCAAAGTTGATCATAATCTTCCTTTTTCCAAATTTTTCCACTTGGATTATGAGGAGAGTTAATGATAATGGCTTTAGTTTTTTCTGTAATAGAAGCTTTCAAGGCCTCCCAATCTACCTCAAAATTTTCAGTAAGACCTACAAAAACGGGCATTCCACCATTGGTTTCGATGGAAGGAACATAACTGTCGTAGCACGGTTCAAGCACAATAACTTCATCTTTGGGTTGAAGGATAGTTGCCAAAGCACAGTAGATTCCGTAGGTTGCACCTGGAATAACAGTAAGTTCTGGTTTTGAAATTTGGATTGGATTTTTTCTTTTTTGGTTAAATTCAATCAGATTTTCAACAAGATGCAGATTACCACCCAAAGGAGCATATTGATTATAGTTGGAGTGGGTTGAATCCGAAAGCATTTTCTTCAAACGTTCATCGATTTCATAATCAGGAAAACCTTGCGAAAGATTGACGGCTCCGTATTGTTGCGCCAATGCTGACATTTCCGAAAAAATAGTGACATCGCTACCTGAATGTTTTCTGCATAATTTCATTTCGTAAATTTATGGGATTACGGACTTTCTATCAATAATTTTAATACTTTTATCGCAAATATAATGGAGATGAAGTCACTTTTTTTTAACGCTATTTTTCTGACATTATTGAGTTCGTGCGGAACAACTTCCGTGGAATATGATGGAAAATTGTTTCAAAAAGGTTATCAATCGATTACGAACGAAGATCTCAAAAAGCGTCTTTACATTATTGCATCTGACGAAATGTTGGGTAGAGAAACAGGATCGATTGGGCATCTAAAAGCAGGGAATTACATCGTTGCGGAATATGAAAAAATGGGAATTGATCATCCTGAAGCAATGCCTGATTACTACCAATTGGTTCCTTCTTCATTTCTTAAAACATGGAACGGTAATTTACCTGACTCTCGAAATATCTTGGCTTTTATCGAAGGTTCTGATAAAAAGGAAGAGATTATTGTGATTTCTGCTCATTACGATCATGTTGGAATTAAATCTCAAAAGATTTATAATGGTGCGGATGATAATGGGAGTGGGACTGTAGCTCTTTTGGAAATAGCACAAGCTTTTCAACTTGCTAAAAAATCTGGGAATAGTCCCAAAAGATCGATTTTATTTCTTCACTTGACAGGAGAGGAGCATGGTCTTTTAGGCTCTCAATATTATGTTGACCACCCAATTTTCCCACTGAAAAATACGGTTGCTAATCTCAATTTGGACATGGTTGGCCGCGCTGATGAAGATAATGTCGGGAAGCAATATGTTTATGTGATCGGCTCTGGAAAATTATCCTCTGATCTAAAGAAGATAAGCGAAACAGCTAATGAATCAACTACTGATATAGATCTTAACTACGATTACGATGAGCCAGACGATCCAGATAGACTTTATTATAGGTCGGATCATTACAGTTTTGCAAAAAAAGGAATTCCAGCGATTTTTTATTTTGACGGGATACATGCTGATTATCATAAGGCAACCGATGATCCCGAAAAAATCGACTACGAGTTACTGAAAAAAAGAACCCAATTGGTCTTTGCAACTGCGTGGGAATTAGCTAATCGAGAAAGCAGAATTGTTGTCGACGGAAGCAGTGATAAATAATTGATTCAGTTTGTTTTAAATAAAAAACCCTTTCAGGGTTCGAAACTCTGACAGGGTTCTTTTTGTAGCTCCACCAAGAATCGAACTTGGATCTAAAGTTTAGGAAACTTCTATTCTATCCGTTGAACTATGGAGCCTTTTTTGGAAGTCCAAATTTACAAATTACCAATCTAAAAATAGATTGAAAATTATGATTTTTGAAATGTTTTTACAGTTTCAAAGGCTTTTTCTACTTCCATCATCTTTCCCTATCTTTGCGTCATGATTCGTATTACCAAAATATTCACGTTCGAAACGGCGCATGTTCTTTACAATTATGATGGGAAATGCAAAAACGTGCATGGACATTCCTATAAACTTTTTGTTACCGTTAAAGGAAATCCGATTGAGGATCTCGATAATGTTAAAAACGGAATGGTAATGGATTTTGGCGATCTAAAAACGATTGTTAACCAAGAGATTATCGATCTTTGGGATCATGCGGTTTTGGTGAATGGAAGTTCTCCTGATAGAAATTTAGGCGAAGACTTGGCTCAGAAAGGACATAAGGTCATTTTCTGTGATTATCAGCCGACGTGTGAAATGATGTTGTACGATATTGCCAATAAAATTAAAAATCAATTGCCAGAACATATTCAATTAGCTTATTTGAAACTTCACGAAACCGAAAACTCATACGGAGAATGGTTTGCAGAGGATAATTAGAAAATTTGAGATTGTGCTAATTTGATAAATTTAAGAATATTTTTTTGAGACTTGTTTCCTCGCAACCCGAATCTCGTTACCCGAAACTCAAAAATGAAGAAAATCCAATTACAGCCTAATAAGAAAATATATTTCGCATCCGATCAGCATTTTGGTGCGCCAACTCCTGAACTAAGCAAACCAAGAGAAGCAAGGTTTATTGCTTGGTTAGATGAGATTAAAAAAGATGCGCAAGTGCTTTTTTTAATGGGTGATTTATTTGATTTTTGGCATGAATGGAAGCATGTGGTTCCAAGAGGATATGTTAGAATTTTAGGTAAAATAGCTGAGTTAAAAGACAGTGGAATTGAAGTCTATTTCTTTGTTGGGAATCACGATTTGTGGATGAAGTCTTATTTTGAAGAAGAATTAGGTGTTCCCGTGTTTTTTGAAAAGCAGTTTTTTGAATTTTCTGGCAAGAAGTTTCTTTTGGCGCATGGTGATGGTCTTGGTCCTGGTGATAAAGGCTATAAGCGAATGAAGAAATTGTTCACTAATCCAGTTGCACAATGGTTTTTCAGATGGCTTCATCCGGACATTGCTATGAAAATGGCGATTTATTTTTCGACCAAAAACAAAATGATTTCTGGAGAGGAGGATAAAGAGTTTTTAGGCGAGGACAAGGAGTTTTTGATTATCTATTCAAAAGAAAAGCTTAAAACCGATAAAATAGACTATTTCGTCTATGGACACCGTCATTTGCCTATGGTTCTTGATTTGGATGTCAATGGCAATCATTCCAAATATGTGAATTTAGGGGATTGGATTTCTTACTTCACTTATGGCGTTTATGATGGAGATAGTTTTGAATTAAAAGAATTGAATTAACCACGGAGACATTGTGGACACAGAGAATTAATTGTGAATTAAAGAAACTCAGTGAACTCCGTTTCTCTGTGGTTAAAAAGTAAAAATGCACGAGAACGAAATTTCAAAGATTGTTTTTGATTCTGGTCTTAAAATTCATAAAAATTTAGGACCAGGTTTGTTGGAATCTGCATACGAAGAATGTTTGTTTTATGAGATTTCAAAGTCAGGATTAGCTGTCGAAAGGCAGAAATCAATGCCTTTGATTTATGATGAAGTGAAATTGGACGTTGGATATCGTTTGGATTTATTAATTGAGGGAAAGGTGATTGTTGAAGTAAAGTCATGTTATGAGCTTAATGATGTTCATCTTGCACAAATCATAACCTATTTGAAATTGAGCAAATGCAAATTAGGATTACTTATTAATTTTAATGAAAGTCTATTCAAGAACGGTTACCGAAGAGTTTTAAATGGGAATATTTCATTGTAAATTTAGTGATAGAAGTAATATTAAATCAATCAAAAAAAGAGTATAGAGTAATTGAAATTGATTCTAATATCTCTGTGAACTCCGTTTCTCTGTGGTAAAAGAAATTATGGTCAATAATATTTTTGAAATAAAAAATGAAGAAGAATTCCAGTCTGCGTGTCTGGAAATTTTTCGTTATCAGTATGATAACATAGAGGTTTATCGAAAATTCGTTGATTATCTAAATGTCAATCCTGACCAAGTTAATACCATAAAAGGAATTCCATTTTTGCCGATTGAGATGTTCAAAAAGCATCTGATTTTGGATAACAATTTCTCTACCGAAAGTTATTTCCAAAGTTCAGGAACAGCAAATATTCAGACGCGCTCAAGGCATTTTATAGCAGATTTTGGGCTGTATGAAGAAAGTATTTATAAAAGCTTCGAGCAGTTTATTGGAAAACCTGAAGATTTTATTTTTTTAGGATTGTTGCCTAATTACTCCGAAAATCCACATTCGTCTCTAATTTATATGGTGGATTTTTTGATGAAGAAATCAGAAAAATCAGAGAATGGATATTTCCTTTACAATCACGCAGAATTATTTGATTTATTAAAGGAATTAAAGGATAAAAAAGTTCTGCTTTTTGGCGTTTCGTTCGCGCTTTTAGACTTTTTGGATTATTTAGAATCTACGAATCAACAAATCAAAAAATCCTCCAACCTTACGATTATTGAAACGGGCGGAATGAAAGGTCGCAAGGAGGAAATGACAAAAGACGAACTCTTGAGCATTCTGCAAAAAGGTTTCGGAACCGAGCGCATTTTTTCAGAATATTCTATGACGGAATTGCTGTCTCAAGCTTATTCTTTAGGAAATAATATTTATGAAACACCCAACTGGATGAGGATTCTTATTCGAAATACCGAAGACCCGTTGTCTTACATGGAGCACGGTAGGACGGGTGCAATTAACATCATAGATTTAGCGAATCTACATTCTTGTAGTTTTATTGCGACTCAGGATTTGGGGCGCTTCGACTCCGCTCAGCGTGACAGTAGCTCCCAATTATTAAGCCCAAGATTCCAAGTTTTAGGACGGATTGATAATTCTGATGTTCGTGGTTGTAGTCTTTTAGTTTCGTAAATTTGAAATTAAATAATTTATTATAAGTTGTTTAATTGTAATTAAATAGATTGTTTTATTTGAAGTAAATTTGAATTTTAAAATGAGCAAATATATTATCCAAAATAATCCCTTTATAGTCCCAACGACGGACGGTAAATTAATCGAAGAGCATTGGGGAAATACAACTGGCAATTCAGAGATTTCAATTGCAAGAATGGTAGCACCTCCAGGTTGGAGCGAGCGTTATCAAACTCCAGAATTTGATGAATTCACCTTGGTTTTTAGAGGAAAAAAGCAAATTGAAATTGATGGGGAAATTATTATTTTAGAAGCAGGAAAAAGCATCAAAATAGAAAAAGGAGCGAGGGTAAGATATAGCAACCCTTTCGATGAAGAATGCGAATATGTTGCGATTTGTATGCCTGCGTTTTCTATGGATTTGGTGAATCGGGAAGAAGAATAACCTTTTCTGCATATTTTATATCATCTGTTTTTTATCGCTGCTAAAGCTTTGATAGGATTTTGTGTGACTTCACGAGTCTATCAATGCGAATAATTACTCCATCATCATCCATCATCCCTTCGCTTAACTCTATTGGTCTGAAAATTATGATAATTATCAATACTGTTATATATCATTTTTCTTTTTTTTACCACAAGTCTTAATCAGCGTAAATTCGTAACCGTTGAAATTGAAATTAATAAAAAATAACAATAATGGCTACGAAAGTAAAAGAAGAAAAGTATGTCTATTCCTTTGGAAACGGAAAAGCAGATGGTAACGAATCTATGAAAAACCTTTTAGGTGGTAAAGGTGCAAACCTTGCAGAAATGGCAGGTCACAAAGATCTGAAATTACCTGTTCCTCCAGGATTTACTATTACAACAGAAGTTTGTACATACTTTTATAATCACAAAAAAACTTATCCTAAAACTTTAGAAACTCAAATTAAAAATGCACTTGCTTTGGTTGAAAAAGGCATGGGCAAAAAATTTGGAGATGTTAAAGATCCACTTTTACTTTCTGTACGTTCAGGTGCAAGAAGATCAATGCCAGGAATGATGGATACAGTTCTTAACATTGGTCTTAATGACGAAACGGTTAAAGGTCTTATTGAAGTATCAGGTGATGCAAGATTCGCTTATGATGCTTACAGAAGATTAGTAATGATGTATGCAGATGTTGTTATCGAAAAAGCAGGTGGATTGGAGCCAGCAAAAGGAAAAGGAATCCGTAAAATTATGGACGAGCGTTTGGAAGAAATGAAAAAATCCAAAGGCGTTGAATTAGATACTGACCTTTCTGCAGATGATTTGAAGAAGTTGGTTAAAGAATTTAAAGCTTTAACAAAAAAATATCTTAAAGTTGAATTCCCTGAAAAACCTTGGGATCAATTAATGGGTGGTGTTGGAGCTGTATTTGGATCTTGGAACGGAAAACGTGCTATCGAATACAGAAGAATCGAAAGAATTCCAGATGAGTGGGGAACTGCTGTTAACGTACAAGCAATGGTTTTCGGTAATATGGGTGAAGATTCTTGTACAGGTGTTGCTTTCACAAGAAACCCAGGAAATGGTGATAATCATTTCTACGGAGAATATTTGGTTAACGCCCAAGGTGAAGACGTTGTAGCGGGTATCAGAACTCCAGCTCCAATTAATGACAATTCTAAAAACCAGCATTCTAAGAACTTAATGACGTTAGAAGAATTCATGCCAAAACAATACAAAGAATTGTTTGAAGTTCAGAAACGTCTCGAGAAGCATTATAAAGATATGCAAGATATCGAGTTTACGATTGAAAAAGGAAAACTCTTTATGTTGCAGTGTAGAGTAGGAAAAAGAAATGGTGTTGCTGCTGTAAAAATGGCTGCAGATATGTTCAAAGAAAAATTGATTGATGCCAATAC
Organism: Chryseobacterium sp. CG10_8; assembly: GCF_058117085.1. Classification (NCBI taxonomy): domain Bacteria; kingdom Pseudomonadati; phylum Bacteroidota; class Flavobacteriia; order Flavobacteriales; family Weeksellaceae; genus Chryseobacterium; species Chryseobacterium sp. CG10_8. Next base: position 22,593 of record NZ_JBYVEB010000046.1, read on the forward strand.
TGCAATTATGAGAGTGGCTCCTAATCAGTTAATCGAATTATTGTTACCAATGATTTCTCCTGAAGAAGAGAAAAAACACAAAGCTTTGGCAAAAGGTCTTCCTGCAGGTCCAGGTGGAGCAATCGGTCGAGTAGTTTTCTCTTCGGAAGAAGCTGTTGAATGGGGATTAAAAGGTGAAAAAGTAATCTTAGTTAGAGAAGAAACTTCACCGGAAGATGTTGACGGAATGCACAAATCTCAAGCGATTCTTACTACAAAAGGAGGGATGACTTCTCACGCAGCTCTTGTTGCAAGAGGTTGGGGTAAATGTTGTATCGTTGGTTGTAGCGACATAGAAATTTTCGAAAAAGAAAAATATTTCAAAACTAAAACAGGTCAAAAAATCCATGAGGGTGATTGGTTGACATTAAATGGTACAAGCGGTGCTTTCTATGAAGGTGTTCTTGAACTTTCCAACACAGACCTTAACAAAAACCAATCTTACAAAACGTTGATGACTTTGGTTGAAAAAGCTAAAAGATTAGGCGTTAGAACCAATGCTGATACACCAAAAGATGCTAAACAAGCATTGTATTTTGGAGCTGAAGGAATTGGATTATTCAGAACAGAACATATGTTCTACGGAGAAGGAAGTGAAAAACCATTATTCTTACTTCGTAAAATGATCATGAGTGACACCGAAAAAGAACGTAAAGTAGCGTTGAATGAGCTTTTCAAATTTGTTAAAAAAGACATCAAAGCGACTTTAGAAGTAATGGAAGGCTGTCCAGTTACGATTCGTCTTCTTGACCCACCTTTACACGAATTTGTTCCTCATGATAAAGAAAAATTACAAGAATTAGGAAGAGAATTAGGTATCAGAATGAGCGTGTTGAACAGAAGAATTCTTGCTTTACACGAAAACAACCCAATGTTAGGACACAGAGGTGTAAGACTTGGAGTTTCTTATCCTGAAATTACAGAAATGCAGATTCGTGCTATTTTAGAATCCGCTGCTGAACTTGCTAAAGAAGGTAAAAAAGCGATGCCAGAAATCATGATTCCTGTAGTAATGGGAAGATTGGAGTTGAGCAACCAAGAAGAAATTGTGGATAGAGTACACAAAGAAGTTTGCGCAAAAACAGGTGTTAAAAAAGTTAATTTCCTTTATGGAACGATGATTGAGACACCAAGAGCAGCATTGAAGGGAGATTCTCTTGCATTAGTTGCAGATTTCTTCAGCTTTGGTACCAATGACTTGACTCAGATGTCATTCGGGTTCTCAAGAGACGATATCGGAGGATTCTTACCAAAATATCTTGACCTTAAGTTGTTAACAGATGACCCATTTGTAACCATTGACCAATCAGGAGTTGGAGAATTGATTAAAATTGGTGTTGAAAAAGGTAGAAGTGTAAAACCAAAATTAAAAGTCGGAATTTGTGGAGAACATGGAGGAGATCCAGAGTCTGTTAAGTTCTGTCATCACTTGAACATGGATTATGTGAGTTGTTCACCATTCCGTGTGCCAATCGCAAGATTGGCTGCAGCACAAGCTGCGCTTGAAGGTTAGTCTTTCATTTTGTTTTCTATATTGAACGGGTTGCAGATTTCGGTTTGCAGCCCGTTTATTTTTTTTCATGATAAACTTTCCGCTATAATTGCTGAAAATATTGTTAAATCTTAATAATTTGTCATGATATTTTTGTTTGTCATTCTGAGCACAGACTGAAGGTCTGCGAACGAAGTTCTGAAGTGGAGTCGAAGAATCATATAGATGCTTCCTTCGTCAGCATGACATTTTAAATAGATTTGACTATAGAGTACAATAATCATGTATTTGTGGAAAATTTCACGACTGATTTTAAGAGAAATAAAACTTGATGCGCTACAGTTACATGAAAAAAGCTCAACCGAAGTTGAGCTGTAATATTTTATTTTGTCCCAGAAGTCATGAGCTTTGGGATCGCTATGTTAACGCTATAAATATGATAAAAAAATATTCATT
>NZ_JBYVEB010000047.1:0-24561 GCF_058117085.1 Chryseobacterium sp. CG10_8
ATTCTATTGTATCATTGCCAATTCCAACAAGTTTTCCATCGGGGACTTTGAATTTGCAAATTACATCTGCTAATGGAGTGACTGACCAAAGAAGTACTAACAATGCCTTGTCATTGGCTTATACTGCTCCAACTATTGCGAACTCCGGACTAACTAATTATGTATTTACATTACAAAATGATACATGGGGTTCTGAGGTTTCTTGGACTTTAAAGAATAGCGCAGGAACAACCTTGTACAGTGGGGGTCCTTATTCTGACACTACTGCGATGCCAGCTGTTATTACGCAGAATTGGGCTCTTTCAGCAGGTTGTTATACATTTAATATCGCGGATTCTTATGGTGACGGTATATATGACAATGGCGGAAGTTTTAGTATTGCAACTTCTACAGGAGTTGTTATGGCTGCAGGTACTGATTATACATACAACCTCTCAAGAGCTTTTACCGTTGGGTCACTTGCGGTTGAGGAAACAAATACTAATTTGGTGATTGATATTTATCCTAATCCTGTATCAGATGTATTGAATATTACCAAAGTTAGTAACAAGGCTGAGTTCATAATTTATAACGAGATTGGTCAGATTGTTAATTCTGGTAGATTAAAGGATAATAAGATTAATGTAGCAAATCTTGTGACTGGAAATTATATCATATCAATAAAAGAAAAGGATGTGATGCACACTGCTAAATTTGTCAAAAAATAAGCTAAATATTATTAGTCTTCTTTTAAATTGATAAAAACCAATGCGATTTTGCATTGGTTTTTTTTATTATTGCATTTTTTTGATTTTCTTGTAAAATTGTCAAAATTATCGCCATATAATGTCTTATATAATAAAAAAATTACTAGATTTGTAGATTATAAATATAATTAGGAAGTTATGAAGAAACTCTTTACTTTTTTACTTCTCTTTGGTGTTTTTGTAGGATCTCTAGCTCAATGGAGCCCTACGAGTATGTCGGGAGAAAAGACAGGAAACGCTTCTGAGAACGGGGTGTTTTTCAAATTAGATATTGATTTGCTTAAGAGTCAACTTAAAGGAGCTGAAGAATCTGGAGCCTATGCTCGCGGGATAGAAATTTCTATTCCTGTGCTTTCAGGAAAGGTTGAAAGATTCAAGATCTACAGTGCTCCTGTAATGGTGAAAGAACTAGCAAGTCAGTATGATTTAGGTTCTTACGCCGGAGTGGGAATTGATGATCCATCGAAATACATTAGGTTCAGTTTGGCACCTAATGATTTTCAGTCGATGATCATTGGCCCAAGCGGTTACGAGTTCATTGAACCTGCTAATTCTGATAAAACTGTATATAGGGTTTTTCCTAAGACTAAGTCAACAGGGGATAAGCCTTTTATCTGTTCAATGGACGAAAATGTTCTATCAAAAAAACAGGTTGCGGATTTATATAAGAAAGGATCTACATTTAATCATAATGTTACCAATTTCTCGAGAAACTCTGATAAGAAGTTTAGAACTTTAAGGTTAGCATTGTCTGTTACTGCAGAATATACTACTTATTTTGGAGGTACAGCTGCAGCTCTTACAGCAATGAACGCGACTTTAACAAGAGTTAATGGGGTTTTCGAAAAAGATTTTGCACTTCGCTTGATTATGCAAAATTACCCAGCATTAATTTATACTAATGCAGCTACAGATCCTTATTCTCCTGCTTCTGGGATGAATAACTGGAATTCGCAACTTCAAACAACATTGACATCCGTTGTTGGTAATGCTAATTACGATATTGGTCATTTGTTTGGTGCCTCAGGAGGTGGGGGTAATGCGGGTTGTATTGGTTGTATTTGTATTAATCCTACGACTACTACACCAAATGGTAAAGGATCTGGGTATACTTCACCTGCCAATGGAATTCCTTCTGGTGACACCTTTGATATCGATTATGTAGCTCACGAAATGGGACACCAATTTGGTGCAAATCATACTTTTTCGCATAATATTGAAGGTTCTGGTGTTAATATGGAGCCAGGTTCTGGAAGTACAATTATGGGATATGCAGGGATTACAGGTGCTACAACGGATGTTCAAGCTAATTCTGATCCTTACTTTCATATTGGCAGTATTAGTCAGGTTCAAACAAATTTGAATAATAAGACTTGTGATATTGAGACGGCAATTACAAATAATCCACCTGTAATAGCTGCGTTACCAGCATATAGTATTCCTAAAGGGACAGCTTTTGTTCTTACTGGCTCAGCAACCGATCCTGAAAATGATCCCATGACTTATACTTGGGAGGAAGTTGATGACGCTGCAGTGACCACAAATAATACTAACTTAGGTAATACAACATCTGGTGCTTCCTTTAGATCGATGTTGCCAGGAACTAATGCAACAAGATATTTCCCTCGACTTTCTTCTGTATTAAATGGAGTTTTAAATAATAGCAATGGGTTATGGGAGGCTGTTTCGACAGTTCCTAGAACAACTAATTTTGCTTTCACAGTTCGTGATAATAATGCAACAGCAACTGCTCAACAAACTCAATCAGCAACGCAAGTTATCACAGTTGGTAGTGATGGACCTTTCCGAGTAACATCCACGACAGTGTATAATAACGGAGCGGGTGCAATTACTTGGGATGTAGTTAATACTAATGCTGCTCCATATAATTCTGCAAATGTTAAAATAGATTACACAACCAATAATGGTACTACTTGGATTGTTGCTTTTGCTTCTACACCTAATGATGGAAGTGAGAATTTTCAGTTTACAGGTTTAGCAACAGGTTCTACTGTTAAGATTAGAGTAAGTTCTATTGGTAATGTTTTCTATGCAATTGGATCTGCTACAGTAGCTGCAATGCAAACTTGTACAAGTGCGGCACCTACTAGTGTTGTCGTTTCTGCCGTAACAGCAAGTTCTGCTGTGGTTACCTGGAATGCAGCAACTGGTGCAACTTACAATTTGCAATATAAGAAAGTTTCTGATCCTACTTGGACACCAATAAATGGATTGACAACTAACACCTATACTCTTACAGGATTGGCAGAGTCAACACAGTATGAGGTACAGGTTGCTTATGTTTGTTCTGGAGTACCAGGAAGTTATTCTGCTTCTGTGAACTTTACTACTCCTGCTTTAACCTATTGTTCTGTTGCTTCTCAAACGATTACAGATGAATGGATTTCTAATGTTACGATGACACCAAATGGTGCATCTGTAATGAGTAGTACATCAACCGCAAGTACCTATAGTGATTATACTACTGATGCATCTAGACTTATCAATTTAGTTATCGGATCAACCAATAATCAGCTTTCTGTTTCTAAAGGTTGGTCAGGGACTTTATATGATGAAGGAGTTGCTGCATGGATTGACTTTAATAGAAATGGTGTTTTTGAAACTACTGAACAAGTTCTTAGTTCTGCTCCAAGTCAAGTAACTCCTGTAACTTCTACCTTTACAGTTCCAGTAGGTGCTTATAACGGTGGGCTTAATACAAGAATGCGAGTAATTTTGACTTATGATGCTTTACCAACTGATCCTTGTACGGGTTTCCAATATGGGGAGATTGAAGATTATGCGGTCAAATTATTAACTGCTGCTCCTACTTGTAATGCTCCTTCAGGACTTACTTTTTCTGCGGTAGGTGCAACAACAGCTACCATAAGTTGGACAGCTCCAACACCTGCTCCTGCAAATGGATATCAGTATTATGTGTCAACTATTAATACTGCGCCTACAGCAGCAACTGTTCCGACAGGTACAACCGCAGCTGGTATAATAACTGCAAACTTAGCGGGATTATTGCAAAATACCACTTATTATTGGTGGGTACGTGCTATTTGTAGCGCAACAGAAAGCAGTTCTTGGGTAGGTGGTACAAGTTTTACAACAACTATTGTACCTGCTAATTTACCTTATGTACAGCCATTTACTACTAATAATGATTTTACATTTATTAATGGTACGCAAACCAATAAATGGTATTATGGTTCTGCGGTGGGTAATCCAGCAAACTCTATCTACATATCCAATGATAATGGCGTATCCAATGCTTATACTAATAATGCATCGAGTACTGTACATGCATACCGTGATATCGTAATTCCTGCTGGGACTACACTTGCTACTTTTTTCTTTGATTGGAGAGCAATGGGAGAAACTGGGTATGATTATTTGAGAGTTTGGTTAGTACCGACAACTTTCACACCTGTAGCAGGAACTCAGATTGCAGCGGGTGCTGGAAGGATTCAGGTAGGTGGTAACTTAGTTGCTCAATCGACTTGGCAAAATTATTTTAATCCTACTTTGAATATAAGTAGTTTTGCGGGTCAAACCATGAGATTGGTTTTCTCATGGCGTAATGATGGTATTATTGGAACTGATCCAGCAGGAGCAATTGATAATGTCAATCTTGTAATTCCAGATTGTCAAGTACCAACAGCTTTAGCATATAGTGCAATTACCCCAACAAGTGCAACGATCAGTTGGACAGCAGCTGGTCCTGCTCCTTCTAATGGATATCAGTATTTCCTTTCAACAGTTAATACAGCACCAGTTGCTACATCAATTCCGACTGGTTCAAGTACAACTACTTCAGTTGCTTTGACAGGTCTTACTCCAAATACAACTTATTATTTCTGGGTAAGATCTAATTGTGGAACATCAACTAGTTATTGGATGTCAGGTGGTAGTTTTACAACTGGGCAAATTCCAACAACGTTACCATATGTTCAGCCTTTTACGACTGGACCTGTTGATTTTACTTTTGTTAACGGAACACAAACCAATCAATGGTATTACGGATCTGCCGCTGGAAATCCTGCGAACTGTATATATATATCAAATGATAATGGTGTAACCAATGCTTATACTAATAATACCTCTAGTGTTGTTCATGCTTATCGTGATATTACAATTCCTGCGAGTCCAGCTTTAGCTACATTGTTCTTTGATTGGAGAGCTCTAGGAGAAACGGGAACATGGGATTACTTAAGAGTATGGATGGTGCCGGTTACTTTTGTTCCTACAGCTGGGACTCAGATAACAGCTGGTGCAGGAAGGATTCAGATTGGAGGTAACTTCTTTGCACAATCTACATGGCAAACTTATTTTAACCCAAGCGTTAATTTGAGTTCATTTGCTGGACAGACTATGAGGCTAGTTTTCTCATGGAGAAATGATGGAAGTGGAGGTACTAATCCTCCAGGTGCAATTGATAACATTAACTTATCAATTCCAACTTGTCAGGTTCCGACTGCTTTAGGTTCTAATACTATTACAGCAACAACTGCTAATATTACTTGGACTGCAGCAAATCCAGTTCCTGCGAATGGATATCAATATTATATTTCAACAACTAATACTGCACCAGTGGGTACAACAATACCTACAGGTTCTACAACAACCACTTCTGCTGCTTTAGCAGGACTTACTCCTAATACAACTTATTATTTCTGGGTAAGATCTAATTGTGGTGGTGGAGATTATAGTTTCTGGATGCCGGGAGGAAGTTTTACTACGGCTCAGATACCTGCAACGATACCTTATATACAGCCTTTCACGACTGGACCTGTAGATTTTACCTTTGTTAATGGAACTCAAACTAACAAGTGGTACTATGGTTCTGCAGCAGGTAATCCAGCAAACTCAATCTACATTTCCAATGACAATGGTGTAACGCATGCCTATTCTCACACAACAAGTGTAGTGCAGGCATATAGAGATATTACAGTTCCTCTTGGAACTACTAACGCAATCGTTTCTTTTGATTGGATTGCTGATGGAGAAGGCTCTGCTACCTCTACCAATTATGATTATTTCAGAGTATGGCTTGTGAGAGCGAGTAATTATACTCCTGTTGCGGGTACACAGATTACAGCTTTAGCTGGTCAAAGAATTCAAGTAGCAGGTAACTTCTTAGATAAAAATACTTGGCAATCTTATTTTAACGGTTCGGTTAATCTATCTGCGTTTGCAGGTCAGACGATGAGATTGGTATTTGAGTGGAGAAATGATGGTAGTGGTGGAGATATGCCTCCTGCTGCGATTGATAATATTAGAATTGCAATTTGTTCTACAGCAGCACCTGCTGTGACGGTTGGTAGTATTACTCACAATTCTGCGGTGGCAACTTGGCCACAAGATGCAGGTAACGCATCATATATTGTAAGATATCGTCCAGTTGGATCTACTACTTGGACTGCTACCATTGCAGTACCATCAGCTTATCCAGCTGCAACTAACTCTTACTCAATGACAGGTCTTGATGCTTATACTAGCTACGAAGTAGAGGTAGCAGCAGTTTGTAGTGGAGTTGAAGGTACATTTACAAATGTTCCGTTTGATACACCTTGTGATCCTACACCACCGACTAACTTGACAGTCTCTAATGTTACGAGTAATTCCGCAGTTGTAACCTGGAATGCTGTTCCAGTTGGAACATATGTGTTCCGTTATCGTGAAGTGGGATCCGGAACTTGGATTACTATTCCGATGTCAGGTACATCATATACTTTGACTGGATTGAATCCTTATACTACATACGAAGTAGCAGTGGCTTCTGAATGCTCTGGCGCAATTAATCCGTTTGCAACTGCGCAAGTTTTCCAAACTATGCCAACTTGTGACATGGCACCAATTGGTCTAGTAATAACCAATGTGACTACTTCTCAGGCTCAGGTTGATTGGAATGCGTTTGCAGGTGCAACCTATGTTTTAAGATACAGAAAGGTTGGAAGCAATACTTGGATTACAATTAATTTGACTACCAATACTTACTTGATGATGAATCTTGAAGAGATGACTCAGTATGAAGTACAGGTGGCTAATGTTTGTAGTGGAACTCTTGCAACATGGACACATTCTTATGTGTTTACAACACCAATGGTTTCTTACTGTTCGATGTTAGGACTTTCATCTACTGCTGAACATATTTCAAATGTTACTGTCAATCAAATGATTAACGACTCTGGTGCTTCTAGTTATACAAGTTACTTAGGTACTCCTGCAGCTGTTATTGAATTAGTTCAAGGTTCTACTGGTAATAGAATTTCGGTATCTAAAGAATGGTCAGGAACAAGTTATGATGAGGGAGTTACTGCTTGGATTGACTTTAACCGAGATGGATTATTCTCCAATGATGAGAAGATTCTTAATTCGGCGCCAAGTCAAGTTAGTCCTGTAACTGCAACATTCAATGTACCAGCTAATGCTTATGTAAGTCTATCTGATTCTAAATTTGTGGTGATGAGAGTGGCGATGAGTAGATTGGGTATGCCTGCAATGTGTTCTGCCTTTGCTAATGGTGAGGTTGAAGACTATATGGTTAGAATTTCTAAACCTAATGCAAGTAATATGATCCCAATTACGCAGATGACCATCTATCCTAACCCAACAACTGATGTTCTTAATGTTGCAATGGTTAATGATGGTGCTGAATACAAAATCTATAGCAAGGCTGGACAGTTAGTACAAGCTGGAAAAATTGTTGGAGGTATTGTAAGCGTGAGAAATCTAATTAACGGTGTCTACGTGATTGATATCGATAATAAGTCAACGAAGGGTACGTTCAAATTCATTAAAGAATAATTGTAACAGACCTTATAAATATAGAAAGCCGATGATTTCATCGGCTTTCTTTTTTTGGTAAATGCTTTGGTATTGGGCAAAAAAAAATCTCAAAATATTGAGATTCTTTTTTCTTAAAAGAGAGCTATAATTAAGCAGCTTTTTTATCTTTTTTTGCAGTATCGCAACAAGATCCTTTTTTCTCTTTAGAATCTGTTGAGCAAGCTTTTTTGTCTTTGCTTGCACAAGCTTTCTTATCTTTTGTTGAACATTCTTTTTTGTCTTTACCAGCACAACAAGATTTTTTTGGCGTTTCCTGAGCCATTGCAAATGTAAATGCAACGATAGCCAACATAGAAATTAACTTTTTCATATTCATTTATTTTTTATGTTATGCAAATATAATTTTTTTTTAAATAACATTGATTACTTTTGTGTGATGGGTAAAACCGACTAGTTTAAGTCTTAATATTTACATCTTGCTGAATTCGTTTTAAGTAATGAAATACTAAAAAGATGTATTAAATTTCATTTTCAATACTAATAGATTAGCTTTTCCTTTTTGATATGGCAAAACTAAAAACAGCATATTTCTGTCAAAATTGTGGCACCCAATATCCGCAGTGGCTCGGACAATGTAAAAACTGTGGTGAGTGGAACACTCTAGTTGAGGAGGTGGTTGAAAAACCAGCTTCCAAAAGTCATGCTTCCAAATTGAAGAAAAATCACATCATTAATATTATTGAGGTAGAAACCAAAGAAGAACCTCGGATCAAGACTCCTTCGGAAGAGCTTAATAGGGTCTTAGGTGGAGGGATCGTTCTGGGTTCTGTAACCTTGATTGGTGGTGAGCCTGGAATTGGTAAATCTACTTTGCTTCTTCAATTAGCTTTGAAGATGAAAAAGAAGATTCTCTATGTTTCTGGAGAGGAAAGCGCTTCACAGATTAAGATGAGAGCAGATCGATTAACTGATGTTCAGAACCCTAATTGTTTTCTTTTTACAGAGACATCTTTAGAGAAAATTATTCATGAAGCACAAAAGTTGCAACCTGATTTTGTCATTATTGATTCCATTCAAACTTTGCAATCCCAGTTAATTGAAAGTTCGCCTGGAACAGTTTCGCAGATTAGAGAATGTTCTAATGAGATTATTAAGTTTGCTAAGGAGAATAATACTCCTGTTTTCTTGGTAGGACATATTACCAAAGATGGACAAATTGCTGGTCCAAAAGTTTTAGAACATATGGTTGATGTAGTTCTTAACTTTGATGGTGATCGCAATCATTTATTCCGCCTTCTTCGCGCCAATAAAAATCGTTTTGGTTCTACTGCAGAAATTGGTATTTATGAAATGATTTCTCAAGGGCTAAAAGAAATAAAGAATCCATCCGAAATTTTAATTACCAAAAAATCCGAAGAACTTTCTGGAAACTCGGTTGCAGTTACTTTGGAAGGAAATCGCCCTATGTTATTAGAGATTCAGGCGTTGGTGAGTTCTGCAGTATATGGTACTCCACAAAGAAGTTCTACTGGATTTGATGCCAAAAGGCTTAATATGCTTTTAGCAGTTTTGGAAAAGAGGGCTGGATTTCAACTTGGAGCAAAAGATGTTTTTCTCAACATTGCTGGTGGAATTAAGACAGATGATCCTGCGCTGGATTTAGCGGTGATTGCATGTATCTTATCTTCTAATGCAGATGTTGCCATTTCTGAGCAATTTTGTTTTGCTGGTGAAATTGGTTTGAGTGGAGAAATTAGGCCTGTTCCTCAAATAGAGCAACGTATTTCTGAAGCTGAGAAGCTTGGCTTTGAAAAAATTTTTCTTTCATCTTTAAATAAAATTCCGAAAAAGAAGTTTGGTATATCTATAGTCGAAGTAGGCAAGATTGAAGATTTTTTTGAATTACTTTTTTGAAACTTTAGTTTAATTATCATTTGTAAACAAAAGTCATATGTACAATAAAGTTATGTCAGATTTTTTATCTGAAAATACCTTAGTCGAGATAAAGGGAGGTTTGAAAAGAGAGCGGTTTACCGAGATTTGGATGGTTGAAGTTAGGGGTAGATTCTTTTCTAGAAGTTGGAATAAAAGTGAAAGGAGCTGGTTTACAGAGTTTATCAAAGCGGGTGTTGGTCAAATTAAATTGGGAAAAATAGTTATTGATGTTAAAGGCATTAAAGTGGATAAAAATGATGCTATTAATCTAGAAATTAATAAAGCTTATTTAGAAAAGTACCATCAACCAGGAAATAGGGAATATGCTATTGGGATTTCTCAACCAGAATTTGTGGATTATACCATGGAATTTGAGATTTTTGAACGTTAAAATAGCATTTATGTTAAACTTTATATTTCGATTTTCATAATGAATTACCTCGCGCACTCTTTTTTAGCTTTTTCTGATGGACAGATTGTTGGTCAATTTTTGGAAGATTATATCCGAAATAGTGAGCGTTTTTCTTATCCTAAGGAGATTCAGAAGGGTATACTTTTGCATAGGGCAATTGATACTTTTACCGATACACATCCTGAAATTTCGGAAGCAAAAAAAATTTTCAGTCCTTTGGTTAGACTCTATTCGGGGGCATTTGTGGATGTGGCGATGGATTATTTTTTAGCAAACGATCAAAAAATTATGTTGTCTGCCGATTGGAAGCAACATTCTCTTAGGGTTTACAGAGCTTTGCATCAGGATATTTCTTTGTTTCCTGATGCTTTTCGTGAAAGGCTAACGCGTATGGAATCAGACGATTGGTTGTACAATTACCGAGAAGATTTGGGAATTGATTACAGTATGCGAAATGTTTTGAATAAAGCTAAATATCTAGAAAAAGATCTCCCTGTTTTCCAACTTTTTCTCGAGAATAAAGAGCAATTGCAAAAGCATTATGACCGTTTCTTTCCTGATTTGCTCAGTTTTGTTAAAAATATTGAAGCCGATCTCGACTAAAGTGATACCGAAAAGTGTTGATTAGGATTCTCTAGTTTTTGACTTTTTCGATTTCCATTAATAATGATATGTACGATATTCATCTGATCGTCGTATTGCTGAAAAAGCATTTTGACGTAAGTCTCTATTTTTTTTGGACGAGAAACGGCAGGTGATTCTAGGTATATATAGACACTTTCTTTTTCGATTTCGTAACCGACAAAATCAAGTTTTTGTATTTTACCATTAACTTTAAGCTGAATGTTTTGTATAGCATATTCAGAAACCATTCGATTGGCTTCTTGTTGTGGAGTTTTCCCTTCTAGGTAAATTGGTTTTTTGTAAACTTTCTTTAAAGTATTTTCCAGGTCGTCCACAAAGAATTTTCCGGTGACTTCAAAGCCTTTCGATTTCGAATTATAATTAAATTCCACCGAACCGACGTGGTAAGGATGGAGAGAAAACGAACTCAATACCGCTATTGAAATAAGGAGTATGATGACTATTTTTTTCATTAGCCCAAAATTAGAATTTTTTTGTAACATCGCAGTTTCAAATTTTCAGCCAAAGTATGAGTGATTTTCTATTTTATCTTAAAATCGGTTGGGAACATATTGTTTCTTTGGAGGCCCTGGATCATCAGCTTTTTTTATTGGTGCTGGTCGCTGCTTATAACTTTAGAGATCTTCGAAGAATTTTAATTCTCATTACTGCTTTTACCATTGGTCATACGGCGACCTTGTTTTTGTCTGTTTTAGATGTTATTCCTGTTTCATCGGAGTGGGTGGAGTTTTTGATTCCGGTGACGATATTTTTGACAGCTCTGGATAATATTATCTTTTGTAAAAAGCCACAAAGACTTATAAAAATCAATTATTTTCTTGCGTTGATTTTTGGATTAATTCACGGACTAGGTTTTGCTAATACCGTTAGGATAATGTTGGCTGAAGAACAGTCTTTGGTATTTCCAATTTTGGGCTTTAATGTAGGGGTGGAGTTAGGTCAAGTAGTGATTGCTTCAGGTCTTGGAATTTTATTTTTAGGGATTAATTACTTTTTTAAAATTTCTCAATCAAGGTGGTTATTGTTCCTTTCCATAGGCGTTCTTTTATTTTCTTTAAAAATGATTTTGGAAAGATTTCCTTTTTGATAAGGATTTTTGTAACAATTTGACTTTGTATTCAACAAATATTAATTATTTTTGAGATTTGTAAAATTCAACCACAAAATTTAATCTATGTTGAAGCAGATTTGTTTACTTTTTCTTTTGATTTTTTCTGGCGTTTCGGCTCAGAATACCCGAAATAACCCCGAAAGCAATCACGGGAACAAGTTCGAACAACTAGGGACCATCCTGCCTTCTCCTAATGGTTATAGGGCAGCATCTGGTGCGCCGGGTCATCAATATTGGCAACAAAGAGTAGATTATGATATACAAGCGTATCTGGATGAAGTAAAATTAAATTTGAAAGGCTCAGAAACAATTACTTATCATAACAATTCTCCTGATAATTTGGATTACTTGTGGTTGCAGTTGGATGAAAATCAACAATCTAGTGTTAATAACGCCGATTATCAGGCTTCTAATTATTTTCCTGAGTTTTCGTCAACTGATAAATTGCGTCCAACTGATTTTCCTGAAAAAGATAATGGATATGGTGTAAATATTGAGAAGGTTACCGATGACTCAGGTAAGGCGCTTCCTTATATCATTAATAAAACAATGATGAGAATTGACTTGCCCAAAGTACTGAAAAGTGGAGAGAAATTGACTTTCAAAATTGATTGGAACTACAATATTCCTAATCGTATAGAGCGTGGAGGCCGTGGAGGATACGAGTATTTTCCAGAGGATGGTAATCATCTTTTTACGATTACGCAGTGGTTTCCAAGACTATGTGTTTATAGTGATTTCAAAGGTTGGCAAAATAATCAATTCACAGGAGGGGGAGAATTTGCATTAGAGTTTGGTGATTATAAAGTAACGATGAATGTCCCTGCAGACCACATGGTAACATCGACAGGCGAATGTATTAACTATGATAAAGTACTTACACCAGAGCAATTAGCTCGATATAGAAAGTCAGAAAATTCTTCAGAACCTATAGAGATTGTTACTTTGGAAGAGGCACAAAAAGCTGAAAAGAGCAAATCTAAAGAAAGGAAAGTTTGGGTTTTCAAGGCGGATAATGTGCGAGATTTTGCATGGGGTTCTTCGCGAAAATTCTGTTGGGATGCTATGAAACTTCATATTCCTGAAAATAATAACAATGTCATGTGTATGAGCTTTTATCCAAAAGAAGCTTATCATTTGTATAGAAAGTATTCTACAAAGGCCGTTGCACACACCATAAAAACTTATTCTGAATTTACTGTTCCTTATCCATATCCAGTTGCTCAATCTATCGAAGCTTCTAATGGAATGGAATATCCGATGATCTGTTTCAATTATGGTAGGACAGAAAAGGATGGAACGTATACCGAAGCTATAAAAAATGGAATGATTGGCGTAATTATTCATGAGGTAGGGCATAATTTCTTTCCAATGATTATTAATTCGGACGAAAGACAATGGAGTTGGATGGATGAGGGACTTAACACTTTTGTACAATATCTGACAGAAGAACTATGGGATAATAATTTTCCTTCCAAAAGAGGTCCAGCTTATACAATTGTTGATTATATGAGGCTACCGAAGGATCAGCTAGAACCTATCATGACCAATTCTGAGAATATTATCCATTTTGGTCCTAATGCATACGCAAAGCCAGCAACAGGTCTTAATATTTTGAGAGAGACGGTGGTTGGAAGAGAATTGTTTGATTCTGCATTTAAAACCTATTCCAAAAGATGGGCATTCCGTCATCCTGAGCCTGCAGATTTCTTTAGAACAATGAACGATGCGAGTGGAGAGAATCTTGATTGGTTTTGGAGGGGTTGGTTTTTTGGAATTGATCCAGTGGATATTTCTATTGAGAAGGTTACAGTTGCTGAACCTGATTTAGAAGCAATTCCGAAGCTTAGAAAAAATACTTATACGGTTGATAAACCAGAAAATCCCGAATTTGATGATATTTCTAAAAAAAGAAATAGAGAAGATAAAAACATTACGTTCTTAACTGATAAAGACAAGTCTTTACAAGATTTTTATTGGAGATATGACCGTGGTTTAGAGAAAGTAGATGTTAATAAGCAATATTCCTATGAGGAGGATAATTGGGAAAAAGTTCCTTCATCTGAAAAGAAAAAATTCGAAAATATCAAAGCTTATCAAATTGAATTTGCCAACAAAGGAGGAATGGTGATGCCAATAATCCTCGAATTCACGATGGAGGATGGAACGAAATTGCAAGATAGAATTCCGGCTCAGATATGGAGAAAAGACGAAAATAAGGTAGTTAAAACATACTATTTTAATCAGAAAATGAAGTCGGTTCAGTTGGATCCAATGCGTGAGACGGCCGATATTGATGTTTCTAATAATTATTGGGGTGGTTCGGAGGAACCTGTTTCAAAATTCAAAGTTTTCAAGCAGAAAAAAGAAAAATCTGTAAGAGGAGCGTCTAACGGAAGAGTCAACCCAATGCAGGCTGCAGGGAAGAAATAGTCTTTTTTTGAGAGGATTGATTACATAACATTTGTTAAGTAATGCTGTTAGATTATATTTTTATTTTTGCAGAATTACCTAATTAATGTAATGAAAAACACAATCTTTATTTGGTTATTATTCATAACCAACATTCTCAACGCTCAAATATTTGTTTCTATAAATGGGAGCGGAAATGGGAGCGGTACTTCTTGGGCGAATTCGTCAACACTTCAAAATGCCTTAGCCAATGCGGTCCCTAATAGTCAACTTTGGCTGAGAAGAGGTACCTACAATATTTCGCAAACACTTGAGGTTACCTCTAGTAACATCAGGTTGTATGGTGGATTTGTAGGAAATGAGACGAGTTTGAATCAAAGAAATTATGTAGCAAATCCCACTATTTTGGATGGACAATCTACAACTCAGATAATGCAAATAGATGAAAGTGGATTCCACGCTGATGGACTGACCTTCCAGAATGGTTATGTAACAGGAACGGTTACAGGAGGGACAAATCCTAATTCAGGAGGTGGTGCAATTTTCATTTTTGCAGGAGATGTTGTTCTAAGAAATTGTCGATTTCTTAATAATGTTTCTACATCAGAGAGAGGGGCTGGTGCAGTTTATATTCGTTGGGGAGGTCATCAACTAGTAGAAAACTGTGTTTTTCAGAATAATTCTCATACTGCCGCAAATGTCAATTCAAATGGAGGAGGTGCAATTCATAATTGGGATGATGACGTAACCATCAGAAATTGTCAATTTATCAATAATTCTTCATCAAGAAATGGGGGTGCAATTTATACTTGGGGACAAAATATGATTATCGAAGGATGCACCTTTGAAAACAATCATACGGATGAAAGTGGTGGTGCGATCCATATCAATTATTTTGATTTGAATATTTCAAGATCTACATTCACATCTAACACTGCGGATGAAAATGGAGGGGCGATTGAGAATAATCATATATTAACAGTAACTAATTCTGTATTTGAGGAAAATTCTGCCATGCAATCTGGAGGTGCAGTTCATAATGGAGATCGGATGTATATCGTGAACTCTTTGTTTGAAGAAAATTCTGCTGCAAATATGGGAGGCGCAATATTTAATAATATGGAAGCCTACATCGCCAATTCTACTTTTGTGTCCAATCAAAATACAGCTTTGGCTCATGTTAGATATGCTTCAAGTAGTGCTTATAACAGGATAACTAATATTTATAATTCGATTTTTTACAATAATACTTCGATATCCCCCAAGTTGAAGGATGTAGATCAAAACATGATTGGTACAGATGAAAGTACGAAGGATTTTCGAAGAAATATTTTCCAAGAAAATACTTATGGATCTAATAATTTAGTTGGTGTTAATCCTTTGTTTCAAAATTTTGCAAACGCTAATTATAGACTTCAGACAACAAGTCCGGGTGTTAATTATGGAGGCAATGCACTTTATAATACGGTCTCTACAACAACTGTAGGAAGCTCAACTGATTTAGGAAATAATCCAAGGTTAATCGGTACAAGTATAGACTTGGGTGCTTACGAACTGCAACAAATCTTAGCGATTTCTGAAACAACCGAAAAGCAGAACGTTAGTTTTTATCCAAATCCTGTTGTGGATTTTTTATTTATTTCGGCGATACAATCTTATGAATCTTACCGAATTACCAACTTTGTTGGACAAGTTGTGAAGCAAGGAAAAATTGAAAATAATAAAATCGACGTCAGCGATCTTGCAAAAGGAGCTTACATTATTACGGTTTTTGATTCGGAGAATTTTTATAGTGAGAAAATAGTGAAGGAATAATATTTTTCTTGACCGCCTATAAAAAAAGTCTATTGATTGTTTCGTTAGACTTTTTTTGTATCCAATAATCTGCTTACAGTCTTTTTTTTGGCAAAACTATTTTACTAAAATAGGCATCATCTAAGACTTGCAAAAAGCTGTTTTGTTTATTTTAGAAGAGACGAGATTAAAAAGTCGAAAAAGTGGAATCGAAAAACTTTATTTAAATTTGTAAAAAAAACAAGAAAATTATGCTGTGATAAGTATTTTAGGTGGATTATCTCCTTATTTTTATAGTGTTGACGGGAGTTCTGAGGTGGAGATAGTTGGCAATTATGTGTATTTAAATAACTTAGCTAAAGGGAAGCATACGATTGAAGTACGTGGTAATGATACGTGTGATATAACAAGTAAGTTTTCGGTAATAACTATTCCTAATACTTTAACTCCAAATTGGGATAATAAAAATGATAGAATTGACTTATCCTTATTGGTTGATAAGAGAGATAGCAGGTTTTTTGATTTTTGATAGGTTAGGTTTTCAAGTTTTTGAAGGTTCTGTAAGTAATCAATTTATTTGGGACGGAACTTACAGGCAAATGAAGCTACCAACGGGTACTTATTGGTATCATGTCGAATGGACGGAGCCGTCTTCAGGGCAAGTAGTTAAAATGAATCATTGGATTTTGCTTAAAAATAAATAATTAGATTATATTAGCCACAATCATTGTGCTTTGCTGTTTTAGTTGAAACGGTGCTGTGTTTTTTTAGTGAAATAGAATGCATTGTAGAAATTTTTTTATTAATTTAGCTTCAAAAGACACGTTTTGTTCTATTGAAAGTTCAATTTGATAAAAATGAATCATGGAGAAAAATTGTGTGCTTTTGGGAAGGTTATGGCTTTCCATCGTTCTAAATATTTGCAAAAGGCCCCTTTTTGGTCTAATTTTTTTACTTTTTTTACCTAGTTTCGGGCAAAATAAAGATATGCAAGCTAGGCGTATCTTGGATAGGCTAGAAATTCAGCAGTCTGAAGACCCGGAGACCTCGGTTTCGGAAGCGAGAAAATTACTTCTTTCTAATGATGACTCCGAAATAAAATCCCTCACTTGCCTTAATATATCTATCTCAAAGGGACTTTTGGGTGAAAAAGATTCCGCTATTTACTATGCTAATAAGGCATTGGAATTTGCTAATAAGACATCTAACTCTGGATTGATTGCACGTTCGTATGGAATGCTTAGTACGCAATTTCGAACTGCAAACATGTATGCCAATGCGAAAAAATCTTTGTATCAAGGTCTTCAATATTTGAATGATCTTCCTTTGAATCCAGAAAACGACTGGCTTGAAGCGACCTTAATGCGGGAATCTGCGAAGATTAATTACCTTGAAAATAGGACTGATTCGGCAATATACATTAGTCAAAGGACGCTTAATTCTCTAGAGCTTAATAAGAGTAAAGAAAATCACGCTTAATAAATTACTTTTTTCAATTATTTATAATGATCTTTCGGAGTTTTACTTGCATGATGAGGAACTGAAGTTAAGCGAGAAATACGCATTAATGGCGCTTCATAAGTCTCAAGGATTGCCTTTCAAAAGACTAATTAAAAACAACTCCTATGTTCTACTTTCTCAAAATTATTATTATACCGATGCGCAGCGAGCGATTGATAGTCTGAAGGTTATTGAAGGTGATATAAAAACTAAAGAATATCCGATTAAACTCAAATTGTATTCGATTTTAGCGAAGAGTTATTATAAAGTCAGAGATAATGATAATTACCATCGTTATACAGATTCTGCTGATGTTGTTAAAGAGAAATTGACAGCAGAAGAACTCAAAGCCGTTAATAAAACAATTAGTAGTCTTAATCAAAATTTCGATAATGCAAGTGCGGTTGATGGAATTATGAAAAAGATGCTGTTTTTCGTGGTTGTGTTTCTAGGGATTTCCATTTTGGGAGTTTTTATTTATTTCAAAATTAGACGCAAACAGAGTTCTAAATTTATGACCGATAAGATCGAATCTACAGATACAAAAGAGACGGATTCATCAAAAGGAGATGAAGCTAATCCCCTACAACAAGAATTAGAAAGTACTCCAACCGAATTGATTAGTGCAGAACTCGAAAATACAGTATTGAGTCGATTATCACAATTTGAGAATGATGAGCGATTTCTCAATCAAGATCTCAATCTGCAATCATTGAGTCAAGATTTTAAAATTAGCTCCAAGTTTTTAACGAAGATTATTGAAAAAAATAAAGAAAGAAATTTCAATACTTATATCAATGGGTTAAGGATAGGACGTATTCGTAGGCTTTTAGAAACTGAGAGTGATTACAAGAAATATAAAATCAGTCATCTCGCTGAAGAGTCGGGATACAAGAGAGCTGAGGATTTTTATAAAGCTTTCAAAGAAGAGCTAGGAATTCCGCCTTCTGAGTTTATAAAAAATTTGAAAAACGAGGGATAAAGTTCTGCCAAAATTTCTACATCGGTTAAAAATCTCTGCCAATTTTTACCATCCACCTTCCATCGCCTACCATCCATCAATTTGGCACATTGTTGGAGAATCCCCATGTAGAATTAACTAAAATTTAAAAATATTATGTCAGTAAACTTTAAACCATTAGCAGACAGAGTTCTTGTTGAACCAACCGCTGCCGAAACAAAAACCGCTTCAGGAATTATCATTCCGGACACTGCGAAAGAAAAACCACAAGAAGGAACCGTAGTTGCAGTAGGTCCAGGTAAAAAAGATGAACCAATGACAGTTAATGTTGGTGATAAAGTGCTTTATGGAAAATATTCAGGAACCGAATTGAAGTTCGATGGTAAAGATTATCTTATCGTAAGAGAGTCTGATTTATTGGGAATTGTTGGTTAATTAATAGAACCAAGATTTCAGAAATCAGATACAAGACAATTAATAAAAAAATAAAGCGAGTTTGAGTCTAATATCTCATGTCTCACATCTAAAATCTAAATTAAAATGGCAAAAGAAATAAAATTCGATATCGAATCAAGAGATGCTCTTAAAAGAGGAGTAGATGCATTAGCGAATGCAGTTAAAGTGACTTTAGGTCCAAAAGGTAGAAACGTGGTTATTGAGAAGTCTTTCGGGGCACCTCATGTAACTAAGGATGGTGTTTCTGTAGCTAAAGAAATTGAATTAGCTGATAAAGTTGAAAATATGGGAGCTCAAATGGTTAAAGAAGTAGCTTCTAAAACCAATGATATCGCTGGTGACGGAACAACGACTGCTACTGTTTTAGCACAAGCTATCGTGAGAGAAGGTCTTAAAAACGTTGCAGCTGGAGCTAATCCAATGGACTTGAAAAGAGGTATCGACAAGGCGGTTACAGCAGTAGTTGCTAATTTGAAGTCTCAATCTCAAGAAGTTGGAGATTCTTCTGAAAAAATCAAGCAAGTAGCTTCTGTTTCTGCTAATAATGACGAAACTATCGGTTCTTTAATCGCTGAAGCGTTCGGAAAAGTAGGTAAAGAAGGAGTAATTACTGTTGAAGAAGCTAAAGGTATTGATACGACTGTTGATGTTGTAGAAGGTATGCAGTTCGACAGAGGTTACCAATCTCCATATTTCGTTACCAATCCAGAAAAAATGACAACCGAATTGGATAATCCTTATATCCTTTTGGTAGAGAAGAAAATTTCTTCAATGAAGGAGTTGCTTCCAGTTTTGGAACCAGTTGCTCAAGCAGGGAAATCTTTATTAATTATTTCTGAAGAAGTTGAAGGAGAAGCTTTGGCTACTTTAGTCGTTAACAAATTAAGAGGTTCTCTTAAAATTGCTGCGGTTAAAGCTCCAGGATTTGGGGACAGAAGAAAAGCAATGTTAGAAGATATCGCAATTCTTACAGGTGGACAAGTTATTTCTGAAGAAAGAGGTTTCACTATGGAAAACGCTACTTTGGAAATGTTAGGTACTGCTGAAAAAATCTCTATCGATAAAGATAATACAACCATTGTAAATGGCGGTGGTGACGAAACTCAAATTAAAGCAAGAGTTAACCAAATCAAAGCTCAAATCGAGTCAACTACTTCTGATTACGATAAAGAAAAACTTCAAGAAAGATTGGCTAAATTAGCTGGTGGTGTTGCTGTACTTTATGTTGGTGCTGCATCTGAAGTAGAAATGAAAGAGAAAAAAGACCGCGTTGACGATGCATTGCATGCAACAAGAGCGGCAGTTGAAGAAGGAATCGTTGCTGGTGGTGGTGTTGCTTTAGTAAGAGCAATTACTGCATTGGATAGCGTTTCTGGAGAAAACCAAGATGAGAATACAGGGATTAAGATTGTTAAAAGAGCAATTGAAGAGCCATTGAGACAAATCGTTGCTAATGCAGGAGGAGAAGGTTCTGTTATCGTTGCTAAAGTAGCAGAAGGTTCTGGTGATTTCGGTTACAACGCGAAGTCTGACGAATATGTTAATATGCTTGAAGCGGGTATCATCGACCCAACTAAAGTAACACGTGTTGCTTTAGAAAATGCAGCTTCTGTTGCTGGTATGTTATTAACTACAGAATGTGTAATTACTGAAGTTCCAAAGGACGAACCTGCTATGCCAATGGGAGGTGGAATGCCAGGAATGATGTAATATTCAAGCTATTGCAAGAAGCGAGGAAACGAGCGACGAAGCAATCTAAATAATAAAAAATCCGTTCAATTATTTTGAGCGGATTTTTTTATTTTTTTTGAAAACGTATCAACTGTATTTTTAGTTGCATTCAATTTTACAAAACCGAATATCAAGAATATGTTTCCATGAACTGTTCGATAAGTTCATCGATTTTGTGTCTTTGTAGATACACTGTTTTTACCTCTTCATAACGAGGAGATTGGTAATGAACTTCATGAAAATCCATTGATCCGTTACCTACTTTCACAATCTTCAGGACTTCAATTCCTAGTTTTTTGAGCTCGGATTTTAGTTTAGCAAATTCGTCTTCGATGTTAGATTCCATAATGGTTAATGAGGTTTTATTCTAAATTTAGTTTTCTTCCTTGTGAATTTGACCTTTGTAAAGAGAAGCGTAATATCCATTTTGTGATAGAAGTTCTTCGTGTCTTCCTTCTTCAACTATTTTTCCGCGATCCATTACGATAATTTTGTCAGCTTTTTCAATGGTTGAAAGTCGATGCGCAATAATAATCGAAGTACGATTTTTTGTGATTTTTTCGGTAGCTTTTTGGATGAGTTTTTCACTTTCTGGGTCAATCGATGAGGTCGCTTCATCCAGGATGAGGATTTCTGGATTAGAAAGGTACGCTCTCAAAAACGAAAGCAATTGTCTTTGTCCTAAAGAAATCGAACTTCCTCTCTCGCTTACCACATAATCGTAATTGTTAGGTAATTGTTGGATGAAATCATCCACTTCAATTTCTTTGGCGGCCTTTTTAATCTTCTCCAAAGTTATACTTTCGTCACCAAAAGCAAGGTTTTCGTAGATGCTTCCATGAAATAGAAAAACGTCCTGTAGTACTACTCCAATATGATTTCTAAGACTATGCAATTCATAGTCTCTAACTTCGACGTCATCAATTAATATTTGACCAGAATTAATATCGTACAAACGCGTGATAAGACTGATAATGGTCGATTTTCCTGCTCCAGTTGCGCCAACAATAGCTACGCTTTCGCCAGGATTTACCTTGAAACTAACTCCCTTCAAAACTTCTTGCTTGTCGTCATACGCGAAATGAACATCTTTGAATTCAATTTTTCCTTCGAAGTGATTTTTTTTCTCCTTTCCATTATTCGGCATAGCCATGTCTTCATCCATCATTCCCAAAACTCTTTCTGCGCCTACAATTCCTCTTTGGATATTGTTAAAACGGTCAGCAATTTGTCTCAAAGGACGAATGAGCATCGAAATGTACTGTATAAAAGCAATGACAACACCCGCAGAAATCGTTACATAACCTCCGTAGAAAAGTACAAATCCAATGAATAGGGACGAAATAAGCTCTACAACAGGGAAGAACAAAGAAAAGATAAATACTGTTCTCAAAAGCGCAGCTTTGAGAGAAATATTAATAGAGTCAAATTTTTCGTATTCTTGCTTTTGACGATTAAAAACCTGGATAATTTGCATCCCAGCTAATCGCTCTTGGACGAAAGAGTTCTGAGTTGCAGTCCATGTTCGTTCGTCACCAAAGGCTTTCTTTAATTTTTTTTGAAAAAATCTTGTAATCAAAACCATTATAGGAAGAATCACCAACGAAATGTAGGTTAGATTAGCGTCGGTTTGAAACATGAAAAACAGAACGAAAATAATTTTCAAAATATCTCCAAAAACCATGAGGAATCCGTCCGTGTAAACTGTTGCAATCGTTTCTACATCGCCTACAGCTCTCGTTACTAATTGCCCTATTGGCGTCTTGTCAAAGAAGGATGTTCGGAAATAGATAAGCTTATTATATAATCTTTCTCTGATATCTCTGATAACATTCTGAGAAATGAAATTAGAAAAATAAACCAAGAAAAAGTTCAAAACAGTTTCAATAAAAACGAGTCCAACAAGCCAATAGATATGTTTCATCATCAAGGCTTTGTCTTTTAACTTGATGATATCGGTATCGACGATTTGCATTGTCAAATACGGACGATAGGTTGAAACAACGGATAAAACAATGGATATAATCAGGGTGAAAATAAACCATGACCGAAACTTCATTCCGATTCGGAAGAGTCTCTGGATAATTTGCCAAGTGCTTTGATTTTTACTCATTTTCTGAAAGTCAGTGCAAAAATAGGGAATTAGTCTAATATGTATTTTTATTTATTGTTTTTCGTGGAAATCTTTCTGTTTTAGAATCTATAAGTTCAAAAAAAATGTTAAATTTGATTTAAGTAGTTCCAAAGTTAGTTTTGATGGATGCTCAAGATGATTATTTTTTAGATTCTTTTTTTTTACTTCCTTCAAGAGAATTCGGATGTGTTGAAAGTAAAAACGATAAATGGTATTAGAGATTTTAAAGAGGATTACTATTATGAAAGTCTGAAGGATTTGGATGAACTTTCAGATAGTGCCTTAAGATTTGATAAAGAACTAATCATTAGTTTCATTAAGGATTCAAGAATTAGCTTTGCTGAATGGAATTTTTTCAAAAAAGGGGAACTTATAGTTAAAGCTTTAAATAATCCATCATGGGAAGAGGAATCTAATGAAAGGCATTTGAGAAGTTGTGATTGCGGTCAAAATTTCGAAAATGATTTTTGGCAAGTAAAAGATAATAAACATAACTTTAAAAATATCAGTGATTTTGTTGGCTTTGAAAAGAAGGTTATTATAGATAGGAACCTTGAATGGAAACTAGGTGTTATACAGTATTACTATGATGAAACTGCATGGATACGATACATTAATAGGCTAATTGATTACTTTTTCTCTTTTGAAGCAGATGTGAAAAATAGATTAAAGTCACATCAAAGATTATTAAAAATGTCTGATGAATACTTTTTAATAATTGATTTCGATGAAGAGAAATTTAGGGAGTTGCTTAATCATGGGCATATTGGACAGCCCAATATCTCAATTAGTGTCTTAAGAGTTGATTCAGAAGGTCGTAATAAAGAAGTTTTGTTTAAAACAAAAATTGAAAATCCTTTTTCGCCTATTCCCACTTTACCGATTGAAAATTATTTTGCCTATCAGACAATTGTTAAAACGGATGATAACACGTTTAGGTTTCTTCCTACATTTAAGACTACAGAGTTGAAGGATAATAAACTTAGAATAGAATATGATTCATCATTTATGACAAAATTGAAAATGCATATGTATTTTTATTTCTTTCTAATGGGCTATTATTCTAAGTTCTATATTGATTATATTGATGTCTGTTTTGAAGATACAATAACGTCAATGGTTAAAAAATAAATTGTAAAACCCTGAAACGCAGACTTAGAAATCATACCCAACATCAACCAAAAATAGTCCATGAGCAGGAGCAGAACTTCCGGCGGCGTTTCGATGTTTAGCTTCAATTATTTTTCGAAGATCTTCTGGTTGGATTTTTCTTGCACCAATTTCTACCATTGTTCCAACAATGGC
Organism: Chryseobacterium sp. CG10_8; assembly: GCF_058117085.1. NCBI lineage: Bacteria > Pseudomonadati > Bacteroidota > Flavobacteriia > Flavobacteriales > Weeksellaceae > Chryseobacterium > Chryseobacterium sp. CG10_8. Next base: position 23,938 of record NZ_JBYVEB010000047.1, read on the forward strand.
TCTTACCATATTTCTAAGAAATCGGTCAGCAGAAACCGTGAATTTGAGTTCGGTTCCATTTTGTTCCCATTCTGCTTTGTAGATTTTGCAAAAGGTGGTCTTGTTATCTGCGCCTACTTTGGAAAAACTTTCGAAATCGTCATATTCAAAAAGAATTTTGCAGGCCTCATTCATTTTTTCGATATCCAAATTCCTTCTCCAAAATTGCCAAGCCGAATCTTGTGTAAAAGGATTTTTCTTTAAAGAAATATAATATTCATAAGTCCTATGAGTGGCATCAAATCTAGCATGAAAATCCTCCTTTACTCTGAAAATTTTCTGTACCGAGATATCGGGTGGTAGGAAAGAATTAAGCTGATATATCAAATGTTCATTGAGATGCTTTTCGGTATCGAAATGGGCAAACATTTTTTTTGCATGGACTCCTGTGTCCGTCCTTCCTGCGCCAGTTGTCTTGATTTCTTCTCTTAGAATGGTGGAAAGTGCTTTTTCGAGAACTTCTTGCACAGAAATATCCTTTGGCTGAATCTGATAACCGAAGTAATTTTTTCCCTGATAAGCAAACTGAATGAAGTAACGCAAGACCGAAATTTTTTTGCAAAAATAAACATTTATATTTCTTTT
>NZ_JBYVEB010000048.1:0-23755 GCF_058117085.1 Chryseobacterium sp. CG10_8
ACATTTAAAAGTAGTAGATGTAGACAAGATGCCACTAATCATCGATGTAAATATTTTGATTAACTTAGCTAGATAGTTTTCTCCCCCTTAATTATATGGTTAATTAGCACCTAATTTAGCACCTATAAAAATAAAATCCTGTAAATCGGTAATTTACAGGATTTTCTGTGGAGTTGGAGGGACTACATTTTTAAATGTAATTTAGTTTGGCTTTACTTTTGTATTTGGTATAAAACCTTTATTTAAGGTAGTTTAATTAAAATTTGATTTAATTTGATTAAATGATATTTAAAAATTTCGGATACAATTTCGGATACAATTTTAAAATGAGTATTACATTATGGCATCAGTTAGTTACTATTTGAGAAGTAAAGTTCTAGATAAGGAATGTACAATTTGGTTACGATTTAGAGATAAGAATATTGACTTGAAAGTTCCTATACCTTACCTATCATGTAAGCCAAAAGATTGGAAAGATGGAAAATGTAAGATTGCATCTAAAAAAGTTACTGAAAATGATATTGATACAATTAATGTTCGTTTGTCAAAATTGGAAGCTGATATTATTTCAAAATTTAAATCAGATCATCCAGAAGTTGATATAAAAGGTTGGCTAGAATCTGTTGTTGAGCCACAAAAGGTAAAGCTAGATGAAGAGACTATATATTCTGATGAAGTACTTTCTTTTTTTGATGTATATATAAATATAAAGAAAAATGAAAATGCCTCTATTTCCACTATTAAGAAGGCTAATGTTGTAAAGAATTTGTTAAGTCGATATATTGAACATAAACAAACAAAGAAAAAGACATTTACGAATTTAAAATTTAAAGACTTAGATAATCATTTCAGGACTGATTTTGAAAGTTATTGTAAGAAAGAATTATATAGTATCTCAACAACTTATAGAGATTTGAAATTTTTAAAGACAGTCTGCAAAGTTGCTGAATCATTTGATATTGATGTTCATAAACATGTTATGAGTTGGAGGTTTGAAGTTGAAAAAGCTACAAAGCATATTCCTAAATCAATTTATTTGACATTTGAAGAGCTTGAAAAGATTGAGAACGCCAAAATGCCACATGACTATCTGGATAATGCCAGAGATTGGCTTTTAATTGCTTGTTATACGGCGCAACGTGTTAGCGATTATTTAAGGTTTACTTCATCAATGATTGTAGAAGATACAGAGGGACAGAGATATATTGAATTTACACAGAAAAAAACTAATGCTAAAATGAAAATTCCTTTATTGAAAAAAGTTTTGGAAATTTTAGCTAAACGTGACGGAGAATTTCCACGTAAAATCTCAGAAGTAAAACTTAACCTCTATATAAAGCAAGTTTGTAAGATTGCCAAGATTGATGAAATAGTATATAACGGAAAGACAGAGGTTATAGAAAGAGAGGGTAAAAAGAATGTTACAAGAAAGGTTTTTAGTGAATTCCCTAAGCATGAGCTAGTAACTTCGCATATTGGGCGTAAAAGTTTTGCCTCAAATTTTTATGAAAAAATACCGACTGCTTATTTGCTTAATTTTACTGGACATACGACGGAAAAACAACTATTGACTTATATTAATAAAACGGATGTTGAAAAAGCTAAATCTACTGCTAAATTTTTCAGTAATTTAGGATATTAATTATTCCATGTCATTTTGGCATGATTTTTGTATTGTTTTGATTAACGAAGTTGGAAATATTTATAATATGAAAAACTTTAAATTGTAATTTTGACTATTAGGCAAGATTATTTAAAAAACCTATTAATGTACATTAGCATTGATAGGTTTTTTGCTTTAAAGGCGGTAATTGAAATTTTACTCGCCTAACAGGGGAGTTATGTCCTGTGATTAATAATAGTAGGAGAATAATAAACATATAGTGAATAATGGATAAATGAAGACCTTTAAACAAAGGGGTCTTTTTTTTATATCCAAAAATTTATTATGCATAAAATAATATTAATATAAAACAATTGAAAAATGAACACATTGCAACTGGTACAAGTACCAAAAGACGAATTAATTAAAGAAATTGAAAACGTAGTTATGAAAGTATTGGAAGCGCTTAATTTCGGGAAGCAAGCAGAAAATGAAAAAGAACTTTACACCCGAAAAGAAGTGATGGACTTATTAACAGTTACGGATACAACACTTTATAATTGGAATAAGAAAAAGATTTTGACAACTAAAAAAATCGGACATAGAGTATATTATCTAAAAGAAGATGTTTTAGCATTTAAAAAGTAATAATTATACACCAATCAAGCGAAATATTATGAGTAAAATCTTAACAAATTACTCAAACCTAATATAATATGAGGTTTTAGAGTTACTATTAATAAAAGTCTGAACATTCTAGACCCTTTCAGACTTTAAAATGAAAAATTTTAAAGTTAGTTTATTAATCTGCATTGGAATATCCCTTTGTATAGGGTTTCTATTGCCTAAAAATTAAACAATTATGTTCAGACAGATATATTTAAGCAAAGTAAAAGAAACGGGAGCTAATGCTTCTGTTTTTATTAAAAATAGTGATGTAAGTTTTTTGTATAACCTTAAAACTGCTTATAATGCTAGATAATATAAAACTGCAATTCAAAGATAAAACCGTTGTAGAAAAGTGGTTAAATGCTAATGGGGGTAAATTTCCTACTGTACAGAGAAAACACATCACTACAAATGTTGCAGAATCCAAAGAAAAAACTTTCGTAGAAAAATGGTTAAATATTTTTAGAAATAAAATTCCTGCTTTACAGAAAAAGCAATTAACGGAAAATAAAGCCTCATTTACGACTTATCCTATAATTGCTAATGTAGAGAATCTTAAATTGAGAATAAGCGAAAAAATGGCGGTTTTAGAAGGTTCTATACATAAGTATTTTAATCACTTAATGCATAATGATTTAAGTAGTAGGGGAGACGATAATGATTACAGTCATTTATTGGATAATAACTATAATGATTTCTACTATGCAGAGATTTTACAGTCATTGGAAACATTGCAGGATTTTTTTGAAGGTCTGGACTTAAATGATGCGACCATTACAGAGCTAGAGTTCGGTTTCAATTTAAAAGTGGAACGTGATCCAGACGATTATATTAACTATAATTTTCTGCTGTATGATTATAAAGCCCCAACGAGTAATTATAATGATGTTAATACCTGTTTTGTAAAATTCTTACATAGCAAATTCGGCTTTAAGGTGTACAGTAAGAAGAAACAAAAACATTTACATACCAATATTATGAGGGTGGAGATTGTGTTAAAGTCTAACCATTTAAGAGAATTGGGTATAACTCAGTTTGATGATTTATTTGCTAATGGGAGTATAGAGAAATTGTACACCTATTTTTGTGAAAAAATGGATAATTTTATTTTGACAGATAACAGAAACCAAAAAGAAGGTCTTGCAGAAAATGTAAAACAAGCGATTGGAAATTATTTAGAACCCTCATTTTGGCGTGATTTAAAAGGTAAACCTAATCTTAACAGGGTTAAACAAGCGTTTCAAAAGTTACTCGCAGATAATGACATGTTACATACAAAAGCTTATATTAAAAACCTTTTACAGAGGAAATATGAACAGCTATTTTATGGGGTGGTGGATGATGATATTCAAGATATAGAATAATGTAAATGATTGATTATTCAACAATGTATATAATGAAAAAACAATCATAAAAGAAAAAGTAGGAAAAAATACCTTCCTACTTTCTCTTTTATCTTAATTATGAATTAGCTGTTAATCTAATTTCAAGTAAACTAAGCAATCCGTCATATATTTGTTGTCTATCTACATTTAATTCAAAGCATTCAATAATACAGTCGTCTAGTGCTTTGCGGTCCTCTTGTTCCAGCTCGTCTGCAACAACCATTATATTTCTATTTTGTAAAGGTGCAAATGCTGATTTAATTCTTGTGATTTTTTCTTCATCAAGTTCCGAAGGATCTAGAATATGCATAAAATTTTCAATTCTATCTTTACTTAAATCAAGTGCCCCTTGACCTCTACCAAATCCCATGCCTTCTATAATAAACATTGATATTGTGCAATTTAATATTGCGTGATATAATTCAATGTCAACTTCAGAAATTGGATCTAGTCGAATTAGTCGCTGGTCAACAAATGCGGGAGGGTTTACTCTTCCAACAAAAAGTCTTTCACCGTAATTAATGAACATGACCAAATCGGTTAGTGTGTCTGTTTTCATTTCATACCACATTAAATTACTAGTAGTCAGTTTTCGGATGTTTTCATCTGTTTTGAAGTGATTTATCCAATTTAAAGCACCATTGTGTCCTAAATGATTAAGGTTCTCCTCTGTTATAGAACAGGAGAAAGCTTCTCTGGCTGCTGTAGTGGTAAGCCTTACGAAATCAGTGGGGCTTTTAACTAATGGCTTTAAATATTGAGGCTCTATCCCATGATTTCTTGCAGGGTAGAACAATGTATTATTTCCGCGTCTTTCTCCTCGTTTTATTTTAAATACATTACTAAGTTTTTGTAAAGGTAGATCTAAAATCCAATCACAATTAACAAATTGAGCATTGCCTCCCAAACCGAGTGCTCTAAATAGCTCAAGATTCTCCCTATTAATTGCTCTTATGGTCATTGTATCATTTTGGGTTTGTCCAATTTCTATTTGGGCTGCTGTTATTTGAATAGATTCATTGTCTTCTAGTTCTTCAAGTGGGCGAGTAAGAACAATAAACTTAATCTCATTGTTTGATTCTGAAAGTGTAGTTTTTTTCTCTAGGATCAGAATATTAGTAACTACTTGACTATTTTGAAACCAACGTCCTGCTCCAGATGTAATAACACTTTTCAAATCGTAGAATCGTCCTATGTTGTTATAGAAATCGTCACCCCATTTAGTGCCTAACCAAGCATTGGTTATAATTATTCCTAACCTTCCACCATCAGTTAATAATGGATGTAAAGAAAATGGGAGATATGCTGAAATATCAGCCCTTCCTGTGATTTCACCTCCAATTTTTCTGTTTACTTCATTGATTGCATTTCCATACTGCGCTCTTCCATTTTGAGAAACAAAAGGTAAATTGCTAACAATTGCTTGAAAATAACCTAGGTTTTCATTAAAAGCTTCTCCAGTTGTGGGATTGCGAAATGTAACTTCTAATTCAGGTGTTAACTCAAAAGCATCTTTTTGAAATACTCTTAATGGCATATGCATTAATTCAGGTTTTGCAATTGCAAAGGTTGCAATCTGTACAGCCTGTGGATCTTGGTCTCCAGCATATATACCTTTTGAAATTTCTTCAGGAGTTACTCCCATACTTAATTTTTGCTCTAATGCAGCTCGTACAATAGTTCCGCTTCCACAACAGGGATCTAAAACTTTATCATTCACGGTGTTTTGAACGCATAAGTTTACGAGTAGTTTTGCTAATTCTATCGGTGTAGGATATTGTCCTCGCAATCTTCTAGTACTTAATTCAACAGTTGCTTCAAGAATCCCAGATAGTTGCGATTGGTCTACAGAGCCAATTCGTAAATCGCTTAATAAATAATTAAATTGTTTTAATTGATTCCAAGTCCTTTCGGGAACTAGATCTAGTCCTATTCCCTCGGAAGAAAAAATAGTCCAAAAGTTGCAATTTTCTGAAAGTTGTCTAAAGAGATCTAATGCTTGAGATGGAGTTGTATCATCATTTATGGTGGCGATTTGTTGTGCTCTAATATCTGTTTCTCTTAGAATCTGCGCAAATAAAATTTTACCAATCCAATTTGAAATAATTACCTTCCCTAAAACATTTGTCATTGTATCTTCTCCATATTCTGCTTGGTAGCGATCCCACCAAAGAGTCATTTGAGAACGTAGAGTTAGGTTTCTATTACTTGCTTCAACAACTGCATTAGAAACATCTGAAGAATTGTCCATTATTAATGAAGTTACTCCGCCACTACGATATGCTTCTATAAATGGTCTCCCTTCAATGGTTCCTCGATCAAATAAATCATTCAGATATAAAAAGATTTTTCTAGCTAAACTTTTCCACCTTTCTTGATTATTTGAAACCTGTTGTCTAGTTCTTATATCAAGTAGATCAGTCCAGGTAGTGTGAATTTCAAAAATATCAGTATTATTATTTCGAACATATAAAACTGCACTTGAAACATTCCATAAAAGGAAACTATCTAGTCCAAGAGCTCTAGCTTTAATCTCGGCATTTGATTTGAAAAAAATATCATCTATACTGGTATCAGGCATTTTAAGCTCCCAGCCTTGTAAAATTCTAGCAGTAGATCTATCTCCAAATAGTAAAACATCAGGGAAAAGGCTTCCTCCCTCTGTTTGTATTGTTTGTTCCCCACCTGCGTCTTTAATTGATCTATTAGTGTCTGATGAAAGTTGTTTCAAATATCCTATGAGATCAATAGCCCATGATCTTTCGTTGTAATTTGGTGAAATTTGCATTTATTATTAGTTTTTATTTAGCGCTTACACTGATGATTTCATCTACGTCAACCATTCCTCGACGGGGTGTTTTTCCAGCCTTAGCATTAGGTTGTAATTCAGAAAATAAAGGAGCGGGAGCAATGTTTTGTTTCATATTTTCTTCCACTTCTGTTAATCTTTGTTTTGCTATTTGAATATAATCAATCTGCTTCTCTTTAAAAAGATGTACTTCTTCATTCTTTTCAATTCCAATAAAGCGTCTTCCTTCCAAAGCTGCTGCAACCAAAAAACTGCCACTCCCAAATGTATTATCTAAAACAATGTCTCCTTCTTTGGTAAACATTCGTATCAAATATCTACCTAATGCAACTGGTTTTTGTGTAGGGTGCCAAACTTTTCCACCTGTTTCGCTTTCTGCAGTTTTACAATATAATGTATCAGTTGGAAATCTATCTCCTTCACTTTTTACTTGGACTGGTTTAAAATCTCCATAACTTCCAGTGTATTGAGCCTTTCTTGTTCCTTTATTATAAGGCTCTCCTTTAGACATAATTGGGGTGTAGTCGGGTTGACTTCCATAAAAAATACAAATATCTTCATGTTGTCGAAGAGGTTGTCTTCGAGCGTTTAGAAAATTAGTAGGTTTACTTTTTACCCATACAAATTTATATTTAAACCAAGATTCATTACTTAAAATTAATTTTGCCGTAAATATACCTTGTGAAGTCAAAGCAATTACTCCTTTAGGCTTTATTATTCTTTTATATTCAGCCCATAACTTATCCAACGGAATAACGCTATCCCATTTATTTTGAGTAGTCCCGTACGGTAAATCGCACAGTATTAAATCCACAGACTTATCGGGCAAGTTTTTCATGACCTCCAAACAGTCTCCTTCATATATTTCACCACCTAGATATTTCATTTATTGGTTCTCAAAGATTTATATTAAAGTGCACGTTTAAATATATGTGAACTCTTTATAATTGCAAGCACAAAAGTAGTATTTTTTATCTCAATTTACATTATATTTGTTGTTACAAATCATAACAATGTCAATTTTTTCAGATAATATCCGTATCCTTAGGGGGAAGCAAAACTTGTCACAGCAAAAAGTTTCCGATGCTTTATTAATAACTAGGGTTCGTTATGCAAAATATGAAGATGGTACGTCAGAGCCTCCAATAGAAATTTTAATTAGAATTTCTAAATATTTTCGTGTTAGTATTGATCTTTTGGTGTCGGTAGATATTCGAAAATATCCATTAGAAGAAATGTTGAAGTTACCTGATAATAGAATCCTACTACCGATTATGGTTGATGAATCAGGGAATAATAGAATTGAAATAATTCCTCAAAAAGCTTCGATGGGTTATTTAAATGGATATACTGATCCTTGCTATATTGAAAGTTTACAGAATATTTCACTCCCATTTTTAACAAATGGAAAATATAGAGCTTTTCCTGCTGATGGTGATTCAATGCCTCCATTTAAAGATGGAACATTTATAGTTGGAAAATATTTAGAGAACTTATCAGATTTAAAATCTAATAAAACTTATGTTTTTGTAACCTTGAATGAAGGAATTACTTATAAAAGATTTCAAAATTTTAATGAAAACTCTTTGTCTGTTAAAGCAGATAATGATTTTTATGAACCTTATGATATTTTTTTAACTGATATTGTTGAGGTTTGGGAGTTTGCATGTAGTATTAATACTAAAGAATTTGATGCTGATGAATTTTCAGGGCAGAATGTAAAGGAAATGTTTTTAGAGTTGCAAAGAGGTATAAATAATCTTAATATAAAATTATCTGAAAAATAAATTTATTTTAGTTTGCTTTTTAGCTGGTAAATCGAATTTTTTACAATACATAAAAGGTTTCATGTATAATATAGCTATTGTCAAGCATTTTTTATTAAAAATGTTTTTTAAGTCTATCAGTAAAAAGTTTTAGAATATACAAAAAGTAGTAAGCAAAACCCACATACAAAACAGCAAATGAGATTGACATTAAGAAAAACTCTATATTATCCCATGTGCTGTATTCTCTGTATGGAGTTGTAAGGCAAATAAATCCAGAAACAGAACTTAGAATCTGAAACATCATTTTGCGTTATTAAATGGATTTTTTCCCTCCCGCATAAAAACTGTACCCATTTTTTGATACTGGATGGGTTGCTGATTTACACATACCGTATAAATCCCACTACCAAAACCATTCTGCGCCCGAATTATAATTACATCCTTTTCGTTAACTCCATTGTCTATGGCTACGAACTTTTTAAGACGGTTGTTTTTGATTGGTTCTTTAAAATCTTTTGGTAAAACGCACTCTTTAGCGGTTTGTGATTCTTTCGGTTTTTCTTCCTGTGCAAAATAAAGAGTTGGTAATGTGAACATTAAAGTAAAAATTAATTTTTTCATAATATTTAATTGTTTTAAAAGTTAATTTGTAATATAAGTAGGCTAATAATTCCCGTTATTAGTAATAAAACTCCCATACAGCCACTTTGTGAGCTATTATTTACGTAGGTTGATGATGATTTCGTTGTATTTTTTTCAGAATTGTATTTGTTGATAACTCCCTGTGGGGTTAAACCACTCATAAATAGGGGCTTATTACCTATCTTTTCTTCAAATACTTCGCAACATTCTTTTGCGTAAATATAAATTGTCGGGGTAAACATGAGACGTGCTATTGCTCCGTCAAGGGGATATTTGTCTTCTCTCCAAAATGCAATATCGCCTTTTCCGCCAATCATTTTGTAGGCATTTATCAAGTGTAGATTGGGTTTTAAATCTCCGAACATGAGATTTTTATGAAAGTCTTTATTAAGAAGGTGTTTTGTTTTGCTTACAAACTCCCAATATTTCATGTTTTGTTTTTTCTCGCTCCATTCAGTCTGGTTGTAGCTGATTTCGGCTTCCATGAAAAGAGTTGTAGCAATCTCTTGAAAGTTCTTTTGTTTTTCTAATTCAATGATTTTGTGTAGATACCCCATTTTATAATGTATTATAAACGACAAAGCGTGGAACTATTCACACTTTGCAAAAGAGGTATTTGGCATAACCTGTACACAAAAGCAGAACAGCCCACGCAGTCGTGGGTGTCTAACTTTTGCTCCTGTGCACTTTTAAATCGCCAAATTTTCTTTTGCAAAGCAATAAGTCTTACACTTATTTTCGTTAATGTTATTCTAAAATAGCATGATAGCTTTTTAGATAAAATTTTCTATATCAATAATTAAACCGTTTTAAATTTCATGAATTGCAAAAATGATAAAAAAATCCGATACCTCATTACGGATTTTGAAAATTCTTTTTTATATGTCCCGATAGAGTACCCATATCAGTCTAAGGCATACCCTGAAAAGACATTTTTGTCTGTACCCCCCTGCCTTTTAAACTTCAAGATTATTTTTTACTAGCTATATGGTAACCTCAACATTTTTTAAGATGTTTTTACGGAGAAGATTTACAACTTCATAAACCATATAGATATTATTGTATAGATGATTGATTATTCAATGATGTGTATATTGAAAAACGAATCAAAGGGATTTATATGTCAAAACAAAGGTGTGACGCACTCCTGAAAATGAAATTGTTTATTATTACAATAAATAGAAGCACAAAAAAAGAGTTAAAATTCCATTGTTGAAAATCATAGCTCCTTATATATTCTATATATCTAAAATGGTACTAATTTATTTGAAATCATTTCTATAGTTCGTATCTTTACGTCCTAATAAAGCTTTTATAATTGAGGTTTATTCAAATAGATTAAATGAGGTTTAATTAGATCAAATAATTACCAAATTTAGTTTTCGGATACAATTTCGGATACAAAACAAAAAAGAGAAAATGTAATTATTTAAAAATCAATAATTTACAAATTCTCTTTAGCTTAAAAAGTGGAGTTGGAGGGATTCGAACCCTCGTCCAAACAAGCAATACGCAAGCTTTCTACATGCTTATTTTGCTATTGGTTTTCGTCATAGAGCAGACAGCAAACAGCCAACTTTACGCTTATCTTCTGAGATTTTCGTGTCTTTGTCGAAGTTCCAAAGACCTTATTTCTGCTTTTTCTATGCCTCAGTTTCAGACGTTGCAGAACGTAACTTCTGGGAGACATCTTGTTTCCTTACTATACTTCGGGAAAAGTGTTAATCCTACTATGATTCAGATTAAGCAGCAAGAGCAAACTCTTCGTTGCCAGTTAAAATTTGTAGCAAGGGATTTAAGAGATCGCGCTACGGTTCTCTGCATGCTTACTTACCCATTGGTCTTGCTGTCGAAACCGGTCAACCCCAATTTTGTAAGTGTGCAAATGTACGAAAAATACAAGTTTACTCTTAGGATTACATTTTATTTTCTTCATAGAATTTTCAATTTTAAATGATCAAAATTGAAATTACCCCGTATAAGTATGCACACTATTCTGTGCTGTTGGCAAGTAATTGACACCAAACCAACATGTTAAAAGTAAAATAAAAGCAAAGACAATAATAATGAAAGGAATGCTATCATTATTATTTTTAAACTTATATCTATAATGGATATATACCAAATACCCTAACCAACTGATGAATGCCCATGTTTCCTTTGGGTCCCAAGTCCAATAATGTCCCCAAGCTTCTTTTGCCCAAAGTGCTCCAAATAAAAGACCGAGAGTTAAAAAGCTATAGCCCACATTAACCAATCGATTCATGATTTCTTTTTGGTGTGAGGTATCTTTCTTTTTAAAATGAAGGTAAAGTCCTGCTAAAGCCACCAAAGTTGCCATACCAAACATCGCATAAGCAAAGATGTAAACTACGACATGAGGAACAAACCAAACGCTATGTAGCGCAGGCATTAATGATTTATTAATGGTGTCAGGATTTAAAAAAGTAATGAGTAGAAACACACTTCCCATTACAGTGGAGTAAGTTAAAATCCATTTTTGACGATAAAGCGCGTACAAAATTAACCCGATTAGTGCAAGAAAAAATGAATACCAAATCCTTGTTTCTGCAAGTGTTCTTAAAGGAGGTCTTTCAAGATTAATCCATAGTCCAGCAATAAATCCTCCTAAAACGATAACAGGAATTGTTTGTAATATAATTGAAACGAGCTGAAGTTTTTTGCTTTTAGTATACAAGACCATTCCTGAAACCAACCAAAAGAAAACAACTAGAAATACGATATAATTAAAATATTGCCACATACCTATTTTCGATTTTGAATTAAGAAACTAATTGTTCCCAACATTAAAATAAAAATCCCCACATAAACCAAAGGAAGCCAAGGATCTAATACCAATTCTAAAACACTGATATCCGACCAACGTCCTAATTGCTCATCATAACTCACTTGATAAATTTTCCATCCATTAACAGTGAGAGGTTGGTTAACCAATATTTCGGCTTTTTTGATTCCCTCACTTTCTTTTTCATAAACCAAAACGTCTGACTGATATTTTTTTGCTTCGGGTGGAGCCATTACTAAGGTGTAATCATTGTTTAGTTTAATGGCTTTTGGTGGGAACATAAAATTTCCGCAAGAAATCCACTCTTCTTTTACTTCACCAGTTTTTAGATTTTTAACACGGACTTTAGCGGCATTAGTTGCACCCCACATTGGATTTTTATCGTAGGTATTTTCCTTTACTACAACAGCATTTTCTTCATACTGTAAAAGCGTAACTTCCCAATCGATAAAGCGATGCTTCAAACCTTTTTTTTCTAACATAAAGCCGTCTGGTTTCTCTTTTGGAAGACTTTCACCTTCTTTATTGATGATGAAAAGTTTGTTAGGATAAATTTGCATGTCGAACTTCTTCAATTCTAGTGCATAAGGCAGTTCCATAATGTTGCCGTCTTTGTCAACGCCACGCCATTCTGGTTTATCCTTTTCTAAAGTCATTTTCAGTTTAGTTAAATCGCCTTGCCCCAAAACGCCAGCAAAAAGCGCTAACCAAAGCCCAAAATGATTTAAAATAAATGTGATATTTTTCGTTTGAAAATATAGAGATCTTTTGAGAATTGCTAACCAAAGATTGACCAATAGTAGAAAAAAGATTAATGCAAAATACCAAGTACTCGTAATGGAATTAACTCCAAAGCGCATTAATAGGTGATGTTTGTGATCTTGTTCATCAATTGCGAAAGTTCCTAAACCAATAGTGAGAATTCCTAAAATAAGAGTCGTGACAATTGCAAAAGGAGCTCCATCCAAGAGGTGTATCCATTCTGTTTTTTTAAAAAGATAAAAAACTATGGTCATAACAATTACAAAAGTGGCTCCTGCAATAATATTATTGGGGAAAGCCATAAATTTTACAGGGATACTACCCACAAAATATTGAAGAACAAGACCGATAATCAAAAAACATAAATTCAGGATAAGAGCATCTCTAAATTGAGTTTTATGATTAAAAAATGAGATGGAAGTCATCTATAATTTTTTTCTATTATTGATTAAATGAAATACTAGAATATACTGTTGGAAGTACATAAAAATTCCCACAACTGCCATATTTCGTTGTTGGCTATTGTGGGAATTTATAAAAGTAAACTATTTTTCGTCCATTAAAATTCCCTTTTGTTTGGCTTTTTTCAACCATTCGGGAACTACTGTTTTCATAAATTGCTCCTTAGCACTTTTTTCTTTAGGTATATCAAGCCCTATATATTTTTGAGCTTTAGCTTTAGAAGAGACATCAGGCATTACAAATTTCCCTGCTAAATTTTTCTTAAGAGCAATAGTATTCATCTTAGATTCTGCTTCTACGGCAAGATACATTCCGTCACCAAGAATTCTTTGGGCTTCTAATGGTGCATGGAAAGAAGCTCCATGAGATGCTGTTATAAAATCCCATCTCCATTGAGATTTACGAATAAGATCTAAAACTGGCTTCATCTCTGCATCAGTTGCTTTGTTATCCCATAAGAACTTAGCCATAAGATGATCTTTTGCCAATTGTTTTTCTAAACGATTTCTCAATGCAAACACCATATCTTGTCTTTCGTAAACATTCTGTGTCAAAGTCGCTTCAGATTCTCTGTGGCAAACTTGGCAAGTATTATTGATATTAGCCAATGGACTTGAAATGTGGTGGTCAGTAAATTTAACACCTCCTTCAGATTTATAAGGCATATGACAGTCTGCACAAGAAACTCCTCTTTGCGCGTGAATTCCTAATTTGTAAACTTCAAAGTCTGGATGTTGTGCTTTCAGAATTGGAGTTTTACTTAATTTGTGTACAAAGTCCACATGTTTTTCATTATCGTAATAAGCCTCCATTTCTTCCATACCTGTACCTTTATCCCATGGAAACGTAAGATACTTATCTTCTCCTTTAAAATAATACTCCACATGACATTGTGCACAAACTAACGAACGCATTTCTTGATGAGAAGCTTGTTTCACATTTTTACCAGCTCTTTGTAATGCTTCAACCAAAGCAGGACGTGTAATTGTAAGATTCATGGTTTTAGGATCGTGACAATCGGCACATCCAATAGAATTTACAACCTCGCTTCCTAAAGAAGACCATTTAGCTTTATAAAAATTAGCTACCCCCATTTGATTCATCATTCTTGGAACGTCAGGACTTTTACATGTCCAACAAGTTCCTGGCTGAACATCTGGATGCGTTGCGTCCGGAGCTCCCGTTCTGAGAGTTTTAGTAACATCCTTTACTGCATAATAATGTCCACGAGGAGCACCATAATCTTTTGCAAAGCCATAACCAGCCCAAAGAATTACCATTTCTGGACGCTGTTCCAACATATCATCGTCATTACTACTCATATGCTTGGAATGAAAAGTTGTGTCAGCGGTTTTCTTCCAAGACTGATATTCTCTTGGATAGAACTCTTCCCAAGCTTCATTTCTGGATTCGAAATTTTTAAGATTATTAGCTGAATAAGTAAGCTGTACCGACTCTGCTTTTCTCTGCACAATGGAACTGGCAAGCATACCCAATCCGAATACCACCAAGGCTAAAATTCCTATTATTAACCAATTCTTACGTTTCATACCGTTATTATTTAGGAGACTTTTACTATAATTTTATTTTTTACTTTCTACCATTTTATCCAACCAATCAGGAACTGGAGATTCTGCTAAAGGGACCCTCGCATTAGGTGCGGAATTGAGGCCTCTTGCTTTTCCATGAGGCACTTCTCTATGGCATTCCCAGCAAAGTTTTTCATTATCCTTATGAGCCATATCTGCAGTAACTTGTCCTGTTGTAACCACACTATTAAGTGTTGAGTGACAGCGAATACAATTTTCTTGAACAACTGTCTCTCCTGGTTGACGTATTTTAATGACTTGAGGTTCTAATCTTAAGGAATACATGCTAGCATGACGCATACCATCCATCGCTTTGAAATAATATTTCCTAGCCACGTTGTCATGAGGAACGTGACAATCATTACAAGTGGTTGATCTACCATGTGAAGAATGGAACCAAGTTGCATATTCCGGAGCCATGATATGACAGTTAACGCAAGCTTTGGGATCATCCGATAAGTAGGAGTATGCATTGGAAATGTAGAATACATATAGGAACATTCCAAACATAACCCCTAAAAGGACAGGGATGATATATCTTTTTTTACTCTTATTGTTTATCTCTTTGCTCATGGTTGATACTATGATAAGTTCAAAAGCATTAAATTAAGATACTGAGATCCGATTCAAAGTTAATTTTAAAGCAAATAAGTCTGCTTTATTATTCTATGATAAGTGTCAGTATATGTGGGTGATTTTTGTCATGCGAGATTAAAATTTAGGCGAAATCCTAGTTTGTCAAAAATGTTTAGGTATTTTGTTGTTGGAATATTCCATGTTTTCTCAATTAGACCTGAAAGACAGAAATTTAGCTTTAGGCAAGTTGAAGATATTTTGTAAAAAAATAACCCACTAAAAAGTGGGTTATTGATAGGTATTTGATTGAAATTCAAGTTAATATTAATAAATTCAAAATTTTAATAGAATTTAATTTCTATTTTTCAATAAAATCCATCCAGATTTTTTCACAAGTTTTTTACTTATTGGGTCTATCCATGTCAGTGTATACCAGTAAGTTCCTGTTGGTAATTTAGAACTACCATAATTTCCATCCCAGATGGTTCTGTCTTTTGTGACTTTGAAAACTTCAAGTCCATATCGATCGTAGATGGATCCTGCGAAGTTTTTGTAAACACTCACTGTACTGAAATCTACTTTATCATTATAACCGTCCGAGTTAGGAGATATAAAGTTGTTCATGAAGAAGGTATAGTATTCAACCTGAGTGTAACAGCTTACGTCCTTAACTCTTGCATATATAAAGTAAGTTGTATTGTCTTTAACATTATTGAAAACATTGGAAGACTGCCAAGTACTTCCGCCATCTATGGAGAATTCATAATTTGTGGAGCTGGAGGTTTGGGTAGTAATAATTGTCAGTGTATTGTTCTCGTATGTAACCTCTGTAATCTCAGGCACAACTGTATAAGCCGCGTTAGCACTAAAAATATTGGTACAAGATCCATTGTTTATTGTAACGGTATAGGTTCCTTCTGTAGTTACACTTATAGTTTGTGATGTTTCACCAGTATTCCAGAGGTAAGTGTAGTTAGGTCCAGAGCCTGCATCTAACAACCCACTATCTCCTTTACAGAATTCAATATCTGTTAAAGTAGAAACAATTTTTGGTACGACAGTTATTGTGATGGTTGCTGTATTTCCTTGGCATCCATTTGCGCCAACTCCAGTCACTGTATAAGTCGTTGTTGCCGTCGGACTTACCGTCTGAGTATTACCTGTTCCCGTTAATCCTGTCCAAGTATAAGTTTGAGCACCTGTCGCAGTAAGAACAACTGAATCTCCAAGACAAATGCTCAGCTTCGGAGCAGTGACATTAATTGTTGGAGGAGTAGTGTTCTTTACAACGGTTACGGTTGAACTTTTCGTACATAAGTTACCTGTAGTGTTAGTAATTGTTAGGGTATAAATTCCAGGTTGATTAACAATAGGTGTTAAAGTGTTTGCTCCTGAAACTATATTGCCTGTTGTTGTAGTCCATAAGATAGTAGAACTCGATTGGAATGTTGAAGCAGACGCATTTAAAGTAACTGTCGGATTGCTACAAGTAATTTGTGCAGGTTGAGCAATACTAATATTAATAGTCGGATCCATGGTTACTGTCGTACTCTGTTGAAAAGTACAACCGCCAGGCGTGGTTACTGTAACTGTGTATGTGCCAGCTGTAGTAACATTAATTGCAGCTGTTGTTGCACCAGTTGACCATGTAAACGTGTTCCCCGTTCCGTTCGCAGTTGCTGTTAAAGTTGTAGCTGATCCTTGGCAAAAGCTTGTATTTCCAGTTATTTGTAAATTAGGATTTGCATTAGCAACGATAGCAACAGAAGTAGGAGAGCTGGTACAGCTTCCTTGAGTTACAGTCAAAGTGTATGTTCCAGCTGCTGAAACCGTAATGCTCTGTGTTGTTGCTCCTGTAGACCAAACATTTCCACTTGTGTAATTAGAGGTAAGAACAACGGGAGAACCGGCACAGATGGCAGGTGCGGATTGAGTTATAGTAGGAGTAGGGATCAGACCTACATTAAGTTGTAATTGCGCAATAGCAAAACAATTTCCATTATCAACCCTAACATATATAATGGCAGTTGGTGAATTATACGTTGCTGGTGTACCAATGTTGTTAGTGTTTCCAGCTTGCGCGTCGGCCAAATTTGTATAATAAGTGAAAGTTACTCCTGTAGATGTTGAGATAGCAGATTGCGCAGCCGTCAAATCAAAATTAGCAGTTGTTCCTGTAGAACACATATTCAAAGTTGAATTGTTTGCTGTCGGAGTTGTGTATTGGGTAACTGTAGCTGTCTGCTGAAATGTACAGCCACCATTAGTTGTTACTGTCACGGTATAAACTCCAGGCGTATTGACAGTGATTGTTGGAGTTGTTGCGCCATTTGACCATGAATAAGAATTTCCTGTTCCATTTGCTGTTGCAGTCAATGTCGTTGAATTTCCAGAGCAAAAAGTTAAATTTCCAGTTATCTGCAGATTTGGATTGGAATTTCCTGTAATCGTAACGGATGAGGTAGGGCTTGTGCAAGTTCCATTATTAACGCTTACTGTATAAGTTCCTGGAGTGTTGATGGTAATGCTCTGTGTAGTTGCTCCAGTTGACCAAGTGTTTCCAGAAGCATAATTTGAAGTTAAAGTAACCGAACTGGTACCACATATTACCGTGCTAGAAGGAGTAATAACAGGCGCTGAAGGATTTTGGTTTACAGTTAGCTGAAGTTGAGCAATAGCAAAACAATTTCCATTGCTAACTCTTACATAGATGATTCCGGTTGCGGAGGTATGCGAAGAGGGATTTGCTATATTCCCTGTTGTGCCAGCTTGAGCTGCCGCAAGGCTAGTATAATAACTAAAGGTTGCACCAGTGGTAGTTGAAATATTAGATTGTGCTGAAGTTAAATCGAAGGTAGCTGTTGTTCCTGTCGCACATTGAGACAGACTAGCGTTTTGTACGGTTGGGACAGGATTAACATTGACGGTGACTCCTGCTGTTTGTGAGCAAGTACTGTTTGGTATATTAACCTGAACAGTATAATTTCCAGCTTGAGTAGCAGTATAAGAGGAAGACGTCGCTCCACTAATTGCCACATTGTTTAAGTACCATTGATAGGAGGTTCCGGTTATTTGCACATTTGCGTTCATGGTATAACTTTCTCCACTGCAAATTGTTGCGGTTGCAGGTAAGGGATTACCATTGTTGTCTTGCAATACTAGTCCAATGTTGAAAGACCCCGCTTGGAGAAAAACACCTGAGTCATAAACGGCATCAGAAAAATCTGCGATTACCATTTTGAAGTGATAGGTTTGGCCAGGTGTAACATTTGCGGTCGCAGTAAGAGGTACTGTTCTACCAGCAAAATTGGTTTCAATATTTGCGGTATTGGTTCCACCGTAATACTGTTGGTTAACAGCTTGACATGTGCTTGAAAAAGTTGGATGAATATTACTTACACTTACGGGGCCTGCTCCTGCTGGTAAAATCGCTAAATTGGTATAAGTTGTACCACCTTGAGGTTTGATTAACAATGCAAATCCATCCGTATATTGACAGGGATTTGCAATATATTCTTCAGAAGCAAAAATATAGTTGAAAGTTACCTGTGAGGTCAATGGAACAAAATCAAATTCAATATAAGTTGCATCAAGTAACTGCGCATTTGATACTCCAATTGCTGTTGCTAAATCTGCATCTCCTCCAGTTCCTAGCGTGCCAGTTCCTCCTTGTCCTAGATTTGCCGCGATGTAATTATTACCACCATTTCTTGCTGGACCAGTCATTAACAAAATTCCATCAGTGAAAGGAAAAGCAGTAGTTCCTTTATTGAAATATCCCCATGAGCGATTATTGTTGCTTACTCCTAGATTTGGTGAAACAACTACATTGGAAACATTGCCACCACAACTTGATCCGCCACTAATCAATACATCAGTAATTAATTGGGTAAGCGAATAACTACTTTGAGGGTAGCCTGCCGAATTGACATCTATAAAACTACCTAATCTCATTGAGGCAGCAGAAGGAGTTTTTGCAATTGGCGCTCTTTGAGAAAAGGAGAGTCCAAAAATCAAAAACAAAACAAGGGTGATATATTTTTTCATATTCTTATTTCAGAAATAAAATTATTTGGGGTAAATTTAGTCATTTTTACATTAATGTGATTTTTGTGAAAATATTTTAGATGAATAAATAAAAATTTGTCCACTTAAAAAATAATTTTTACTTTTGCAGTCCAAAATGAGATGTAAACTATGTTAATAATTCCAGTAAAAGACGGAGAGTCTATTGATAGAGCACTTAAGAAGTACAAAAGAAAATTCGATAAAACAGGAGTTGTAAGAGCTCTACGTTCTAGACAACAATTTGTGAAGCCTTCTGTAACATTAAGACAAGCAAAGCTTAAAGCAGCTCATAAGCAAAGACAAGCAAGTATAGAAGAACAAGCTTAAAAAGTTCTTTTTTATAATATTATATCACTACCGAATGCCTATATTTGGTAGTGATTTTTTTGTTTGTAGATATATGATGATCGATAAATTTTTAGAGTACATTGAGTTTGAGAAACGGTATTCGCCTAATACGGTATTAAGTTACAAAAAGGATTTAGGGGATTTTTCGTTGTTCCATTTAGAAACTGAAGCAACCGCTGATATTACGAATGCTAACAAAAGAACTGTGCGTAATTTTATTGTAAAGCTTAGTGAACAAAAACTATCCAAGAGAAGTATTAATAGAAAGTTGTCTTCACTGCGAAGTTTTTATAAATTTTTGTTAAAGATAGAAGAGATAGACGTTTCACCAGTAGAAACTATTGGGGCAATCAAGTTTTATCCAGAAAAGCAAGTTGCGTTTTCAAAGGAGGAGATGCATACTTTACTTGAAGATGTAATAGCGGATGCTCCATTGCTTGATCGTATTATTATAGAAACTCTTTATCAAACAGGTGTCCGTAGAATGGAGCTTTGCGGAATTAAAGTCGAGGATTTGGATTTTGGTAAACAAGAGATAAGAATATTTGGGAAGGGTAATAAAGAACGGATTGTTCCCATTTCCAGAAAGTTAAGTCAGTTACTACAAGAGTATAGTGCCAGTAGAAGTCCGCGAGAACAATATCGTAGTTATTTCTTCGTTAAAGAGGATGGGAAAAAAATCTCAGAAAAATTTGTGTATCTAATCGTTAATAATTACCTTAGTCTTGTTACGACCAAGAAGAAAAAAAGCCCACACATATTAAGGCATAGTTTCGCAACACATGTGCTAGATAATGGGGCTGAAATCTCAAAAGTAAAGACTATATTGGGACATGCATCGCTTGCATCAACGCAAGTATACACCAGTGCCAATATAGAGCAACTAAAAAAGGTTTTTAACAAAGCGCACCCAAGAGCAAAGAAGGACAACGATTAATGTAGTTAAGTACTAACATCAAAATTAGAAGGAAAATGAAAATTACAGTACAATCCATAGGATTAACTCCTCACGAGCCACTAGAAGAATATTTAAATAAAAAAATATCCAAATTAGACACTTTTTATGATAAAATAATAGAATGTGAAGTATATTTGAAGGTTGAAAACATTTCAAGCAAAGAAAATAAGACTGCAGAAATCAAATTAATTGTCCCGGGAGAAGACATCGTTGTCAAGAAAACTAGCAAGAGTTTTGAAGAAAGTCTAGACCAATGTACCGACGCCGCAAAAAAATTACTCATTAAGAAAAAGGAACTTACGTAATTTTTTTAAAAAAAATGTAAAAAACTTTTTTGTATTTGAAAACTTGTGCTATATTTGCACTCGCAAAAAAGAACAAGCGCTCTTTGTTAAAAATTTGCCTCCATAGCTCAGTTGGCCAGAGCACGTGATTTGTAATCTCGGGGTCGTGGGTTCGAATCCCTCTGGAGGCTCTTTTATAAATTTGGGAAGATTCCAGAGTGGCTAAATGGGACTGACTGTAACTCAGTTGCTTCGGCTTCGCAGGTTCGAATCCTGCTCTTCCCACTTTTTATAAAAAAATATTTGCAGGTTTGAAAAATAGTTTTTAAATTTGCACACCGTTTACCAACAAATAATTTTGTAAACAAAATTGCGGAAGTAGCTCAGTTGGTAGAGCGTCAGCCTTCCAAGCTGAATGTCGCGAGTTCGACCCTCGTCTTCCGCTCAAAAATCACATACCAACTTGGATATGTGATTTTTTTTTCGCCGACGTAGCTCAGGGGTAGAGCGCTTCCTTGGTAAGGAAGAGGTCGTGAGTTCAAATCTCATCGTTGGCTCAATTTTGATCCTGAAGGTTTTCAGGATTTTTTTTTGTACAGTAAATATCTTTTGAGTTTTCCAAAATTTCATTAAATTTGCACATCCAAATACGGTAATTACTGAGGCGCAAGTGTTTGAGGAAAGACTTTGTGGGTTTTTTTTCAAAAAAATGATTTTTGTATACAAAAAATCACTATATTTGCGGACTGAAATTTGAAAAATTAAAATAATTAAATAATTTGAATCATGGCAAAGGAAACGTTTAATCGTAACAAACCGCATTTAAACATTGGTACCATCGGTCACGTTGACCATGGTAAAACTACTCTTACTGCTGCTATCAGTAAAGTATTGTCCGATAAAGGACTTGGGCAAGCAAGAGATTTCGCATCTATTGACTCTGCTCCAGAAGAAAAAGAAAGAGGTATTACAATTAATACTGCACACATTGAGTATGAAACAGAAAACAGACACTATGCTCACGTTGACTGTCCAGGTCACGCCGACTATGTAAAAAACATGGTAACTGGTGCTGCTCAAATGGACGGAGCTATCTTGGTAGTAGCTGCAACAGATGGACCTATGCCTCAAACTAGAGAGCACATCCTTCTTTGCCGTCAGGTAAACGTACCTAGAATTGTTGTTTTCATGAACAAAGTTGATATGGTAGATGATGCTGAGCTTCTTGAGCTTGTTGAGCTTGAAGTAAGAGATCTTCTTTCTACATACGAATATGATGGAGATAACTCTCCAGTTATCCAAGGATCTGCTTTAGGAGCACTTAACGGTGAGCCAAAATGGGTTGCAACTGTTGATGAATTAATGGATGCTGTTGATACTTGGATCGAGCAACCAGTAAGAGATCAAGATAAGCCTTTCTTGATGCCAATTGAAGACGTATTCTCTATTACAGGTAGAGGTACCGTAGCAACTGGTAGAATCGAGGCTGGTGTTATCAACTCTGGTGAAGCAGTAGATATCGTTGGTATGGGTGAAGAGAAATTAACTTCAACTGTAACAGGGGTAGAGATGTTCAGAAAAATCTTAGATAGAGGTGAAGCTGGAGATAACGTGGGATTACTATTGAGAGGTATCGAGAAAACTGATATCAGAAGAGGTATGGTTATCGCTAAGCAAGGATCTGTAACTCCACACAAAAAATTCAAAGCAGAGGTTTATATCCTTTCTAAAGAAGAGGGTGGACGTCACACTCCATTCCACAACAAATATCGTCCTCAGTTCTACGTAAGAACTACTGACGTAACAGGTGAAATCTTCCTTCCAGATGGAGTAGAGATGGTTATGCCTGGTGATAACTTGACAATTACTGTAGAATTGTTACAACCAATCGCTCTTAACGTAGGTCTTAGATTTGCGATCAGAGAAGGTGGTAGAACAGTTGGTGCAGGTCAGGTAACTGAAATTATTGACTAATCGTTAGATTATAAAACTATAGTTCCGTGAGGAAACTTACGGAACTTTTCTTTCTACGGGCATCGTCCAATGGTAGGATACCGGTCTCCAAAACCGTTGATCAGGGTTCGAATCCTTGTGCCCGTGCAAATTAATTAAAATGAGTTCATTAGTAGATTTTATTAAAGGTTCCTATAACGAATTCAGATACAAAGTAGAATGGCCAAAATGGTCAGAACTTCAGAGTTCTACAGTAGCAGTAACAATATCTACTGTAATTTTAGCTTTGTTCTTGTTTGGTGTAGATGAGTTGTTTTCTAAATCCATTAGGAATATTATCCAATTGATGGTTGAACTTTTCAACTAAAAGATTCAAAGAATGAGTGATTTGAAATGGTATGTTCTTAAAGCGATAAGCGGACAAGAAAGTAAAGTAAAAATGTATATCGAGAACGAGATACAACGTCTTGGTATGGATGCTTATGTAACTCAGGTAGTAATTCCTATGGAAAAGGTTATCCAGTTGAGAAACGGGAAGAAAGTTCCAAAGGAAAAACCTTATTATCCTGGATATTTGATGGTGGAAGCTAACCTAATCGGGGAAGTTCCTCACGTAATCAAGAATATTCCTGGAGTTATTTCTTTTCTTAGTTTAACCAAAGGAGGAGATCCTGTGCCAATGAGAAAATCTGAGGTTAACAGGATGCTAGGAAGAATGGATGAATTGGCTGAGTTTCCAGTGGAGGCAGCTATTCCATATGTTGTTGGAGAAAGTGTTAAAGTGATTGATGGTCCATTCAATGGTTTCAATGGTACAGTAGAGAAGATATTGGAGGATAAGAAGAAACTTGAAGTATCAGTCCTTATTTTCGGTAGGAAAACTCCAATGGAACTTAACTACATGCAAGTAGAGAAAGTTTAGTACTTTTTTAAGTTTA
Source organism: Chryseobacterium sp. CG10_8 (assembly GCF_058117085.1). Classification (NCBI taxonomy): domain Bacteria; kingdom Pseudomonadati; phylum Bacteroidota; class Flavobacteriia; order Flavobacteriales; family Weeksellaceae; genus Chryseobacterium; species Chryseobacterium sp. CG10_8. The sequence goes on from NZ_JBYVEB010000048.1 coordinate 23,622, forward strand.
TTAAAATATAAAACCACTCCGAAAAGAGTGGTTTTTTGTTATAAAGTTTTTGTATAGAATTAAGATAAGAAATCTTCAGTTCTTTCTGATTCCTTTTTCGTGGATTCGAGGGATTTAATTCTAGTTTATTAGTA
>NZ_JBYVEB010000049.1:0-23640 GCF_058117085.1 Chryseobacterium sp. CG10_8
TTAATTTTTACACTGACTATTTTAGGATTCACGGGTTATTGGTTGACGACCAAGTTTAACTTTTTTACCAATTATCAAGTGGGTCAAAAGATTGATAGTCTCGACGGTGTGGCTGTCTATTATAATGGCGGTGTTGGTCATATTGGAGATCGAAACAAAACTTCGGATGGTTACAATTTGGGCTTGAAATATCAATGTGTTGAGTTCGTTAAGCGATATTATTACGAACACTATCATCACAAAATGACGGACAGTTACGGAAATGCTAAAGATTATTTTGACAGAAAATTAGATGATGGAGAATTGAATGAAAAACGAGGATTAATTCAGTATCGAAATCCAAGTAAGGCAAAACCAAAAAAAGGTGATTTGCTGATTTTTGATGTAACTCCTTATAATCAGTTTGGACATGTTGCCATTATTTCTGATGTAAGAGATGATGAAATTGAAATCATTCAACAAAATCCGGGAAAATATGCTTTTTCCAGAGAAAAAATAAGTTTAGAGAGAAGTAATGTGAAGTATAAAATAGATAACGATAGAATTTTAGGATGGTTGCGAAAGGAATAGACTTCAGTTAGGTGGTTTGGGTTTTATAGTTTTTAAATTTAGAGTTAAACTGCACCCAAAAGATTACTCGATCTTAAAATTAATTTAATTGGTTTCTTTCAGATTCAGTGTGCTTTTCACTAACTTAGTCAATAAATTAAATACGATGACCGAAAAAGAAAAAATGATTGCAGGAAAACCTTATAAAGCCTTTGGTGAAGAGCTTTTCAAGGAAAGACAAGATGCAAAGGAATTGGTTTTTGAATTCAATTCGCTAAAACCAAATCAAATGAAGGAGCGAAATGAAATCTTGAAAAAACTTCTGGGAAAAACGGGAAAATCTTTCTTCTTCGAACCTCCTTTCAGATGCGATTATGGCTATAATATTGAGATTGGAAACAACTTCTACTCCAACTATAATTTAATTATTCTCGACTGTGCTAAAGTCACCATTGGTGACAATGTTTTGATGGGTCCCAATGTGGGTATTTATACAGCAGGACATCCTATTCATCACGAAATGCGCAACCAATGGTACGAATATTCATTTCCGATTTCTATTGGTGATAATGTTTGGATCGGAGGAAATGTGGTGATTAATGCAGGTGTTTCGATTGGTAACAACACTGTCATCGGTTCTGGAAGCGTTGTCACCAAAGATATTCCTGACAACGTAATTGCGGTTGGTAATCCATGTAAAGTGATAAGACAAATAACGGACGAAGACAAACAATTTTATTTCAAAAATCTGAAATTTGAATAGTTTAAGAATTTTGGAAGTATCTTTTATTACTGTAATCAAATGATTAACAATGCGTAGAATTATAGCTATTTTGATTATTTCTGTTTTGAGTTTCAATTTTGGTTACTCTCAATTATATCATCAATATTGTAATGCAAGATTTGATTTTTGTGGCGACTACCCTACTAATTTTGAAGGATTGGGAGAAGCACAAAATGGTGATGGACAAATATTTGTTTCCAAGGATAAAAAATCTGAAGTCAGAATCTATGGAAGCATGGTACTCGAAGATTTACAAGATTTGAAAATTAATTACAAGCAAATTTTAGCTTCTAAAAACACTACTTATCGACTCTTGAAGGAAGACTATTTCGTTGTTTCTGGCTTCGAGAAAAATGGAGATATTTTCTATATTAAAACGGTTAAAACAAAAGCAAAATATTTCGGACGAGAATGGACAGATGTTTTGCTAACTACCATGATTACTTATCCCAAGTCTCAAGAAAATCAGTATTCGGGATTTTGTCAGCATATCGCAAAGACTTTCGGGGTTGTCGGCGCGATTTCGCAACCAACCAACGCTTATATCGAAGGTGATTTTGACGGAAACCAAATAATTGATTTTGCAACGGTAACTTTGATTAAAAAGGGAGAAGGAAATCCCGTTGAAAACGGAATAGCTGACGACTATGAGATTCAGTTTTCTGAACCTTCATTAAAGCCAATAGAAGCCGGTTGCTGTGAGATTAGACTGATTAATGAAGGGGACCTTAATAATGATGGAGCCGACGATATATCTGTATTTCAAGCACCGATGAATGGTTGCACATACTCAATGACGACTTATTCTTTTACAAATAAGGAATGGATGCCTATTGTTAAGACTTTTTTGATTCCCACAGGATGTGCTCATATCAGTGATGAAGACTTGCAACAAAGGGTTTTTAGAGAGAATAATTCCATTTATTATTTGGAGACAGACATGTCACAAGAGAACGGGAAATTGATTAAGAACGAAGTCGAAAAATAGTTGCTTTATTTCTAGTTCTGATTTCGATTTTTTTGTAATTTCATAGAATTAAAAACAACATTAACTTATGAAAAAACTAATTCTCGTTGCAGTGGTAACACTGTTGTCTAATCTCTTCTACGCGCAAGATTTCAGCAGTTTGAGAGATTCAAGTTTTGATTCTTCCGAAAGTATCAAGTCCGCAGAATCGCAGGTTTTGACGTGCGCCAACTATCTTTTGAGCCATCCCTCAACTGAAAATCAAATCAATAGATTGACAGCTTTACAATACATTATGAAATGGATGGAAGCAACGCCTGATTATACCTTTGAAATTGGCTCTAATGTAATGGAACTTACGGACAATAATCAAGATATGTTAGGACTATATCTCGCTACGATGACCAAAGTTGTTTTGGAAAACAAAGATGAAAAATTAAGTAATGATGCCATCTATGACAAATCAGTAAAAGTCCTAGGTGAGTACTGTGCAAATCCCCAAAACAATATAAAACTTTCCAAAAAGCAAAAAAAAGCGTTTGGTATTTCATAAGATGAAATTAACAGTCCTTATTTCACTTAGTTTGTTTTGGAGTTCGGTTTACTTTGGGCAAGATTTTAATTCAATAAACTTTAACCTCGAGGATACTCCGCATAACATCAGTAATCATGTCAATGAATCATTTTTGCTCAATTCTTTTTCTTCAGAAATGGTTTCAAAGGGTCATCAAAGGTCGATAACAAGTGATTCATATAGTCTCAGTAACAGTGATAGTCAACTGAATGCAATTTTGTATCGATCAGCTTTCAATGTAGGCTACCATTACATCGGAAAAGGGAGAAATTCAGGTTATTTGGGCGTAGATTTCCGCGGAAGTGACAGAGGTAAACCTGCACTTAATCTCGGATTAGGAACTTATTTGACTTCGATTGATGATCAATTCAAGGTTTTGCCTGCGATACAGGCCAATTATTCTTTGTATGATTTTGCTTTGATTGAAGTAGCTTCGAGTAATCAATTTTTTAAGCCAAGTTTGGGATTTAACATTTTAAATATCATACAATTAAAACTAGGTTATAGCTTTTGGTATAAGGAATCTAGGTTCAATAGCTTGACTTTTGGTCTCAACTTTTGTTTGGGTGGAGATGATTTTTATGATGCTCTGAGAATGTATTAAATTGCTTTCTGAAAACACTATCAATCCCCAAAAAATTGAACCTCTCCTACTTATCCAATGGGGAATTTGTTTTGGATTACTGATTTAGATTATTCAATTTCATTCTTCAATCAATACTTAATTGCTTACTTTTGCCAACATATAATTTTTAAACCATGAATAGTAAAAAGAAATATAAAAAGGAACTCTTGAAATCGTTAAAAAAACTTGCTTTCACGGAGCATTATCTTTTAGAATCCATGACGACATTAATGATGTTGAAGGAAATTAAAGAAAGTAACATCAAGCTAAAAAAAGGAGATACTTTTTCTTTTGAAGATAATATCTTCGATTACAGTTCTGACAAGAACATCAGAAAAATTGCTAAACTTCGCAAAAAGATGTTGAAAACGATGGGTAAAATAGTCGATAAGAATAAGTTTAAAGACAAAGAACTCGAATTTCTTGCATAAAATTAAAGGCTTTTCACTAAGAAAAGCCTTTTTTGTTTTTATTACTTTTATCAAGTAACATTAATGTTATAAATTTCAGTAATTTAGTATACTAGAAAAAGCCGTGGTTTTAGTAGGTTGGATAGCAAGCTATAGGTCATCGTTTCGCCCGCCTTCGCTAATACTTTTTCGTTATGTGTAATATAAAAACCAAAAATAGAAATGAAAATAAAAAAAATATTATTCAGCATATTTACCGCTCTTGTTTTAATAATATCAATATTCCTTTATATGAATAGGGATAAATTTGTCTATGTAGGTTCAGTAGATATTATTGAAGTTGATTGCAGCAAAAAAGTTCAAATCTTGAGCGAAGTTTTAGAAAGTGACCAAAGGATTAGAAAATCAAATGACTTCATCAAATACGCTAAAGAAGATCATAGGAATCAAGAGTTAGTGATTAGCATTATTGAAAAGTGTGGTATGCCTACATTAAAGGAGGTGGGTCAACGACAAATGGATGCAATCTGGTTAGGACTGCAACATAGCACTAAGGAAATCAGAAAAAAATATTTTCCACAAATAGAGAAAGCGGTTGAAAATGGAGACTTATCTAAACAACAATACGCATTGATGAAAGATAGGATGTTAATGGACGAAGGAAAACCCCAAATATATGGTTCACAAATAGAAAATGGTAAATTGTATAAATTAGAAAATCCTGAAACTGTGAACGAAAGAAGAAAAGAAATGGGACTGGAACCGATAGAGGATTATTTAAAGTATTTCAATATTAAGTTCAATCCGAAATAAAATACTACACATAAAATTGCATTAGCAAAAGCAGGCTTTACTTTGGCAAGCTCAGCAAACAGAATACTCAAATTGAAACCTAACGAAGTGGTTCGATGAAGTCAAAATATGAATATTTTTCGTTACCACTGCTTTCTGGTTTCGTTATTTTTTTGTAATTTCACTTCACTGAAAAAGCATTGGCTTCAGTTGACTTAAAATTGAACTGTCGTTCACTTTTCGTTAGCTTTCGTTAATACTTTTTCGTTATGCGGCAGCTTAGAAAACTCAACAACACAGAAAATGGGACATAAAATAGTTTGTTTAGACTGTAAAAAATCATTTAGTCAAGGAACTGACTTGAATGACAGAAAGGAAACTAATTGTCCTGCTTGTGGAAAGCAAATGACGCATTTACCTCATAGATTTAGACCGCCCAAAAAGTCGGAAGAAAAAAAATGGGAGACTGTTAAGTTTCTAATAGACAATGGCTTTTATTATCATCACATTTACGAAACTGTCACTAAGACAATTAATGGATTTACTAAGTATGAAAATTTGGTTCCTTATCCTAACAATATTCGAGATGCCAAAGAATTTGTAGAACGCTATAAAAGTCAAGCTAGAAAATGAATAAATGGAAAATTGCATTTTGGTGTTGCTTTACACTTTTGGTTGCGGTGACAGTTTTTTCTGTTTATTCAATTATTGAACAAGGTGTAACACTGAACTATCAACAAGAAGGTTATGCAGGCACAGAAAACGACCTTGACCAATTAATTAAAATAATTAATGACACAGACTTGACAAAAGAGCAAATTCAAACAGAACTGAAAGACCATAGACTTTATGAATATTTGGACTTCAAATCAGACACTGTTTCTCTTGACAGAGTTATACTTATATTCGAGAATGAGAAACTTAAAAACGTGACGAAACAATGGTAAGACAAGAAAGTCGACCGCATAACAAGGTATTGCCAAAAGCGGGGGTCAAACTCATAATTGCAACATTCTGTATTTTTAGTCGCAATTGCTTTTTCGTACGACATTTCTTTGTAATTTCACTTTACCGAAAAAGCATTGGCTCAGTTTGGTTGAAAATTGGACTTTGACTCTGTCGAACCACTTAGTCGGGTTTCAGTTCACTATTCGTTAACTTTCGTTAACTTTTTTTATGTAGATAAGACAAATGAGAATCCTCCAAATTTACATATCAATATTATTATCAGTTTTTGGTTTTGCTCAAACACAAATTGTACCTAATTGGGGTCATTCTGACTTTGTAGAAAACAATATAAATAAGGTTTCTTCATATTCGATTCCTCTGCGAAAAAATGGTAAGGAAAAGAAAAAAGATAGCGTTTTACTTTTTACAAAACAGATTAATTTAGATAGCAACATAGTTTATGGCATCAACAGCAACTTCGTAATTGTAAATCATGGAGATTCTTATTTGACCTGGAATTGTTTTAAAGACTACTATAATCAAAAGGGATTAATACTGAAAGAAACAAGTTCACCGTTAGCAGTCAATAAAAAGAAAAAATCCGAATCTATTAATTATGATGATGAGAAATCCGAAACAATCTATGAATACGATAATCAGAATAATCTTATAAGAGAAGAGTCTCGAGTCATAAAAAATCACATTTCAAAAAATCAATCAAGTAAAGATACTTTTAAGTTGAAATATATCTACAAGCCAACGATTTATGAATATGTTTACAATTCGGACAATCAAAAACTTAATCAATTTTATACGGTCGACAGTACCCGATATTTTGAAACTCAAATCACTACTTCTTGCATCTATTGCCATCCCAAATTCTTATTTGCAAAGTGGAAATATGATAAAGAAAAAAGACTTAAAGAACATATTACCTACACAAATGAAAATGAATTTCATACAAAAAGCTACTTCCTCTATGATGAACAAAATCGGTTGAAGAAACAAATAGATTCAACAGGCTGGTACATCTATAAAAAGCCGATATGGCAATCGACAAAGACCTATGATTATGAAAAAGATAAGACTATTACAATTATTGATTATAATAGCGATTCGAGGGTTGGGAACTATTATGACCAAGAAATTACTGTTTATGATTCTAATAAGAACATCTTAAGCCAATGCACACTCAAGAATGGTCAAAAAGAATGTGTTGATTATTGCTACAAATGGGAAAAAGGAAAGTTAATTGAACTAATAGAAACCAACTCAGAAGGACAAGTTAAAAACAAAAAGTATAAGTATAATAGTCGGAACCTTCTAATCGAGATCTCAAAATATCGAGATAAAAAGCGGATTGAATTGATCAGATACAAATACGAATGAAAAGTAAGCACCCTTTAGAATTCTGCATTAGCATAGACAGACAAAATTCCTGTTATTTTTTTTAGGATCTGTAAAAGCTATTTTCTAATTTGCTTTCTTTGTATTTTAGTTTACTTGAGAAAGGAAAATTTATACAACCAAAATATATGATACAAGATTCTGCAATGATGGAAAAGCGCTATGAAAGATTCGTAGTGACCGTGTGTGAGACTGGGATTGTTTTAGGACTTAAGAACGATGAAGGTTTGGCCACATCAAGTTCGGTTCACTTCGATGATGAAAATGGCGAACCTTTGGGCATCATCTGTTTTTGGGCGGAAAAAGTTTTGGCGCAATCATGCATAATTGAGGATTGGAGCGATTATAAAGTTACTGAGATTTCTTTGTCCGATTTCATCGAAAATTGGTGTGTTGGAATGGAAAACGATGGAATTTTGGTTGGAACCGAATTTGACCAAAATATGTTTGGGTACGAAGTCGATCCGCTAGACTTGATTCTTGACTTAATTGGCGAATTAAAGCGAATCAAGAAGCCATTAACCTTTAAGAAATTTAAGGATTTGGCTGATTTGGAAGAGCAAGTAAAAGCGGTATTATAGGTTTTATACACCAATAATTAGTCATGAATCAATCGAATAGAACTTTTCTGACGACAAAGAATGTTTTCAAAATTTCGCTCTATGTTACAAAGTAGAACATTTATGGCTTCTTACCTATTATTTTGTCGAATAATCTATGCAATTTTTTGTTAAATTCGCAATCTGAATTTCAAAATTGGGATGTGGCATTTTGATTTTTATTAAAATCCACTTTTTCTGCTATCTACACAAGACAAAAACACCTAAAACATGATGAATATTGACCTGAAGATTTTACCTTTTATCTTTGTTTTCCTTTTAACCTCTTGCACAACAGCACAAAAAAAGGATGATTTATCACAAAAAATAGACAGTATTATTCAGGTTGAGAGTCCGACGAATTTCAATGGTGTTATCTTGATTACCAAAGCCGGAAAGACAGTTTATTCCAAAGCGCAAGGTTATAGAAATTTTGCTTCTAAAAAACCTTTGGAACTGAATGATGGATTTGAAATCATGTCCAATTCCAAACTGGTGACTTCGGTTTTGCTTTTGAAAGAAGTTGAAGAAGGGAAAATCAATCTTCAAGCTCCCATTAAGAAATATTTGCCAGAGTTGAAGCAATCTTGGGCGGATTCGGTGACCGTTCATCAGCTTCTGAACCATACTCATGGAATCGTCGATACCGACAAGGCACTGGCTTTTTCGCCTGGAACTGATTTCAAATACGGAAATCTTTCTAATATTTTGCTTGGAAAAATTATAGAAAATGTTTCTCATAAGACCTACAGAGAATTAGCGGAAAACCTCTTTAAAACCCTCAAAATGAAGAATACATTTTGTTATTCAGCCAACGACAAAAGAAATCTTGTAGATGGGTATATTAACGAAAATAATGTATTGACTTTGGTCGAACATTCATTTATCAAAGAGGAAAATATTCCAGCAGATGGCATTATTTCCACTGTTAAGGATTTATCGATTTGGAACGCAAAGCTTCACCATGGAAAAATATTAAAACCAGAGAGTTACAAATTATTGATCACTCCTAGCGTACTATCTCAGCACGATGTTTTCGGTAAAGAAAAGCAAGGTTATGGTTATAACATTAGAATTGCCACAGAAAACGGAATGAAATATCTTGGACATACTGGTTTGGGAGACGGTTTTTCCTCACTTAATATTTACTTCCCACAATCTGATGTCAGTGTCATCGTTTTGCAAAATAATATGAATGACGATAGCAGTCTTTATTATTATTTCGAGAAGAGAATTAAAGATATTGTCCTACAATCTGATTTGGTCAAATAGTTATATTTCTTCAAAAGAAGGAAAAGTTTTTCAAAAAAAAAGACGCAGGCTCCAAGAAGATTCAGATTTTATTTATAATTTACCCAGATTATAGAAAACAATGGTCAATGCTTAGAGCGAAGCTTTTTTTGATACTTTTTCTTCTGTTATTCGGAGTGTTTTTCGGACAAAAAAACTTCCAAAGGATAGATCGTTTTGCTGCTGCGACTAAGTATGATGGCGATTTAGTTCAGCTCGTGAATAACCTTACGCTTCCTTGGAAAAGTGAGCTTGATAAAACAAGGGCTTTGTATACTTGGCTTGCTGAAAACATCAGCTACGATTATAAAATGTTCAATAACGGGAAGAGGGCGATCGTTTTTCATTGCAAATCAAAAGACGATTGTGCTATCAAGAAGCAAGAATTTGAAAATGACATTGTCAATGACGTTTTAAGAAAAAGAGAAGCCGTTTGTTCGGGTTATGCCATTCTATTCAAAAGAATGTGTGATATCGCAAAAATCCAATGTACAAGCATTGATGGATATGTCAAAACCAAGTCTTCTCATGTTGGACGAAGTGGCGTTTTGGATCATGCTTGGAATTCGGTTATCATTGACGAACAGACTTATTTCATTGATTTAACATGGGCTTCAGGATATTGCGAAAGCGATCGAGATGGCAAACTAAAAAATTTTGTCAAAAAAAGGAATGACTTTTATTGGTGTACTCCAATTGACAAATTTATTATAGACCATTTTCCCAAAAAGCCCGAAACGGTGCTGAATTTTGACATGTCAAAGGATGATTTCAAGAATCAACCTTATATCGAAAATAGCATCATTCCTTACATCGAGATTATCGCTCCAAGAGAAGGGACTCTCAATGTAAATGTGAAAGATACAATTACCTTTAAATTCAAATTTTCTCAAGATTTAAGGAATATCCAAATCAACACCAATCTGTACCGGAATCCTTCCATCTATCGCAAAAATGAAAAAGGAGAAAGAGTAGTCAACCAAAATGCTCTCAACAAGCAGGATTACATCAATTATCACAAAGTGGAAGACGAGTACGAGTTTTCCTATATTGTAGAAAAGAAGGAACTTTCTTACATTGAGATTCTCTTCGACCATCAGCTAAAGCTCAAGTATTTGGTAAATATCCAGTAGATGTTTTTCAAGTGCAGAAACAATAAAGCTAATAGGTTAATCACGGTTATTAAAATTTGATATTAAATTGAATTATTTAATTTAAAATTTACCTTACTAGTTTGATTTCAAGTAATAAAACCAACGAATATCATTTGCTGAGATTTATATTTTATTATTATATTTGCCGGTCTAAAAAAACAAATGAGAAATAAAATTTATCTTATTGCAGCCCTTGCTCTAGGGATTGCAGTTAATGCGCAAAGCGATGACGCTGCCGAACTGGCAAAAAAACTTTCTAATCCTATTGCATCACTAATTAGTGTTCCTTTGCAAAATAACACTGACTACGGAATAGGTGATAATAATGGGACAAGAAATACATTGAACATTCAGCCAGTTGTTCCTATTAAATTGAGCGAAAAACTTAATTTAATCTGTAGAGTTGTTTTACCAGTGGTGACTCAATACAATATTACAGGTGTTGGTCAAAAACAAAACGGATTAGGCGATGCCGTTCTTAGCGGATTCGTAAGTCCTTCTCAGTCAAAAAGTGGAATTACTTGGGGTGCAGGACCAGTTTTTCTTATTCCGACAGGGACAGATGATTATTTAACAACAAAGAAATTTGGAGTAGGTCCAACTGCAGTTATTCTAAGACAATCTAATGGTTGGACGGTTGGTGCTTTAGGAAATCAAATTTGGAGTGTTGCTGGAAGCGAAGAAAGAGCAGATGTGAGCCAAATGTTTCTTCAGCCGTTTGTGACTTACAACTGGAAAAGTGGAGCTGGATTAGGCGCTAATATGGAATACACCCAAAATTGGAAAGCACAAACTTCTACGGTATGGATTAATCCAGTTATAAGTGGCGTTACCACACTTGGAAAACAAAAAGTGTCACTTGCAGCTGGTCCAAGATTTAATATTGCTGCACCAGATGGTTCCAAGGCTGACTGGGGATGGAGAGCGGTGGTGATTTTCCTTTTCCCAAAATAATGTTGCCAAAATAGAGATAGGCAATAGAACTTATTAGTATTGGTAGGTTGCTTATCAGCTTTAATATAAAATGGAATGATTTTCAGGTTTGTACCCGAAGTCGTTCCATTTTTTTTGTTAAAAATTTACATATTAAAAGTATCATTCAAAAAATATATCGAACTTTGATTCAGTATTTTACCTTGAAGTACACTCTGTTTAGTATCTTAAAAAAAATAGTTCTTATGAAATGGATGCTCCCTCTCCTATTTTTGATGATGACCTCTTTGGTTGATGGTCAGAAAACTGATGTTTGGACTTCCTTTGATGATGAAGAAGGTTACCTTTTTGGATTTAAGGATTCCGAAGGAAACGTTATGATTCCACCAAAATTTATGGGCTTTTCTGTTGCGTCTCGTTTTGATAAGATTGTCGCGGTTATGGAAGACAAAGGTGGTACTTACGACAGTTACTATCTTTTGAAAAACGGAAAACAATTTGGCAGCGATAGCTTGTATGTTTTTGATATGACCTACGATTGCGAAAGCGAGAGTTTTATAAAATTTCGTGATCCAGTGAGTGATTTGGTAGGAATGTTTGATGGCTACGGAAAGGTCGCTATTCCTGCGCAATTTAGTGATATGACAAGGTTCCGAAACGGATTAGCTGTTGGATTAAAAGGGGCTAAAAGAGAATCATGGGACAAAGATAAAAAGCATTCCGGATGTGATCATTGGAGCTGGGTTGGAGGAAAGGAGGTTTTAATCAATCAAAAAATGAAATCTTGATTGAAGACTTTAAAGCAGAAGAAAGTTTAGATTTTTACTCTTTAGAAGTCCTTGATTCGCCTAGTAAAGATCCTGCAAGAGTCAATTTCTTGGGAACTAATAAAAAGCATTATTCGTTTGTAGACAACGAAGCACTGTTTGAAATTTTCCTTGAGAAGCAAATTCTTAATAATCTAACGAAGGAGAATCTATTGGTACATTCCTATCAGGATTTAGTCTTTTGGACATCCGAAAAAGGTTGGATATCACTTCCCAAAGAGAAGTTTTTGAACCAGAATTCCCAAATTTTAATTGAACACTTATCAGAAGTCAAAAAATCTAATGCAGATTATTTTGTTATGATTGAAGACTATTCACCGTTGCCCGATTCAATAGAAACCCGTTTTGATTTTACCCTCGACAATTGTGGAAGGCGTGACATTTCGCGATACCCTATTTTTAGCCTAGTTGTTAATCGCGGTACTGAAAAGGAAAAGAGATCTTATCAGGATCATTTTACCTTCATTAAATTAGGAGATCAGATTCAGTTTTTAAGTTGTAGTATTGGCGACTTGGAGTTTAGTGAAAACTAAATATCTTATTGTTGCACTGATTGCTGCTGTTTCCTTAGAACCTTCCAACTTAAGGTTGCGAAAAATTTACCCAACAAGAAGCCTACTGCAGCTCCCATGAGAATATCGAGCGGAAAGTGTACACCAAGATAAATTCTGCTATATGAAACAACGGATGCCCAAACAAAAAGGAAATAAGGAAACCAACCATACCTTTTCTTCAGCATCATTGTTAAAAAGGAGGCTATAAAAAAAGAGTTTGAAGCATGCGCAGAATAGAATCCAAACGAACCTTTACAATCAACAATCCTCATAAGTTGATTAACGCTAGGGTCATGACAAGGACGTAATCTTTCGACTCCATGCTTGAAAATTCCTGCTAATTGATCCGAAACAGTCAAACCAAGACCAATAAAAATAAGAATAAATACTAGCGATTTTAGTTTGAAATTTTTCGCTAATAGATAAAGAAAAATAATATAAAGCGGAATCCAAATCCATTTCTCTGACATCAACAACCAAAACTGATCAAAAGTGGAGTTTCCCAAATTATTGAGAAATAGAAAAACTTCTTTGTCTTCTGAGATGATTTCGTGCATATTATCGGCTTACAGGTCCTTCGTGAGTGTCAGATAACTGATCTACTTTGGGTTTCACATCTTGGCTTGGATTACCTTCCAATTCTCTCTTAAGGTATTCTTGTGGATTATAATCTTTAGCTGCGTCTTTAACTTTATCTATTTCTTGCTTGATCTCGCTCAGTGGATTGTCGGTATCCTTCATGATTTCGGTTTTGATGTCATCCATCGCCCCTCTCATTTTTCTTACTCCAGAACCCAAATCTCGCGCAATCTTCGGCAACTTATCAGGTCCGAAGAGCAAAACAATTGCGATGGCGATAACCACCATTTCTTGAAAACTCAAATCCATTCGGCAAATTTACAAAACATTTTGATTTAACAATTGGTTTAACGATTTAGAAACTTTCGATTTTTTCGCTTGAAGACCTGTTGCACAAAGAAAGCACTAGCTACCATCAACAAAAATCCTAGAAAAAATGGAGCTCCTGGAAATATAAACGGCGCTTCATCGTGGGTGAAGAAATAGAAAGTATTAGTCATCAATAGAGGTCCTATAATTGCTGTCAGACTGATAATACTGGTTAATGCACCTTGAATATCACCTTGTTCATTGGCGGGTACCTGAGAAGAAATTTCTGACTGTAATGCAGGTCCTGCAATTCCGCCCAACGAATAAATAATTAAAATTGCAAAAAACATCCACTCTTTGTCAGCAAATGAGAAGAGCAACATCCCGATAGAATAGAAGGTAATTCCATAAAAAATACTTCTTTCGTTACCAATGATAGGATATATTTTCCGAATCAAATAACCTTGAACAAATGCTGTTAAAATGCCCGTTACTCCAAGTGAAATACCCACCATTTTTTCGTCCCAACCAAAACGATACATGGTAAAGAAAGACCAATTGGTCTGTATGGCGTGTGAAGCAACATACACGAGAAACCATGCAACCAATAGATATGCAATTTGAGGATACTTTTTAACATTCATTAAAGTTCCAACAGGATTCGCTCTTTTCCAAGAAAAATTTCTTCTGTTTTCTGGGGATAGGCTTTCAGGTAATATGAAAAATCCATAAAGAAAATTGAGTAAACATAGAATTCCTGCAGCGATAAAAGGTACTCTAGACCCGTATTCACCGAGCAAACCTCCAATGACTGGGCCGATAATAAATCCCAAACCGAAGGCCACGCCTATCATCCCAAAATTTTTAGAGCGATTGCTATCGTCAGAGATATCGGCAATATAGGCACTTGCAGTGGTGATACTTGCTCCTGTAATTCCCGAAAAAATACGGCCCACAAAAAGCCAAAATATTGTCGGAGCCCAAGCTTGTAGAAAGAAGTTAATAGAGAAACCTAGGAGAGAAAACAGAATGACCGGTCTCCTACCATATTTATCACTAAGATTCCCCAAGATGGGAGCAAAAATAAACTGCATAAAAGCATACAAAAAAACCAGCCAACCTCCATATTTGGCAGCCTCTGATATGTCAGAATGGATGAGCTCCTTGATTAAGGTAGGTACCACAGGAATGACAATTCCCCAACCGGTTACATCCACCAAAAGAGTAACGAATATAAAACCTAAAGCTGCGTTTTTGTTGTTTTTTTTCATTAATGGAAATAGTCTTTTAATAAAAAAATGTCCTCAAAATAGAGAGGACATTTTTTTTTGAATTATTTTATAAAAAATTACTTCTTTTCGTGGTCAATCTCTTTTGCATTGGATTTATACTTTTTCAATAAATCGTACGAAATTGCAGATGCGACAAAGATAGAAGAGTATGTACCGAATCCGATACCTAGTAACAATGCGAACATAAATCCTCTAAGATTTTCACCTCCGAAAATAAAGATCACCAAGATTACCAATAAGGTCGTCATTGACGTGTTAAAGGTTCTTCCGATTGTACTAGAAATAGCATCATCAAACAATGCAGATAGCGAAAGTGCTTTCTTCTCTCTCAGGTACTCTCTAATTCTATCGAATACAATCACGGTATCATTAATCGAGTAACCTAATACAGTCAAAATAGCTGCGATAAAATCCTGATTAATTTCCATATTGAAAGGTGCTACTTTGTAGAACAATGAGTAAGCCCCTAATACAATTACAGTATCGTGGAATAATGAAGCTACAGCTCCTAAAGAGAATTGCCATTTGCTAAATCTGAACAAGATATATAAGAAGATTCCAAATAATGCCACTGAAATCGCAATTACACCACCAGTTTTAATATCATCAGCAACGGTTGGTCCCACTTTAACAGAAGATTCGATTCCGTAACCATCAACATCCGGATTTTTGAAGCTTTCCAATGTTGCATTAGCAGGTAAGAATTGTTTAAGCCCTTCAAACAATTTCTTTTCTGCATCAAAATCCGCTTCCACTCTTTCATCATCGATTTTGTAATCTGTAGTAATCTTTAACTGATTAACGTTACCAAAAGTTTTAGCATCAATACTCTCTGTTCCTTTTTCAGTTTTGAAAAGCTTAGCAAGAGATTCTTCAGCTTTTGCAGGGTCAACAGGTTGAGCGAATTTTACTACGTAATTTCTACCACCATTGAAATCTACCCCAAATTTGAAACTATTTGTAAAAATAGACACTAAGCTGATGGTCATCAAAATAGCTGAGAAAACATAGGCAATTTTTCTTTTAGAAATAAAACTGAAATGTACATTTCTAAACCAATTTTTAGTCATTGGTGTCCAAACAGAAAGTCCTTTACCTTTTTCCAATCTATTAAAGATCATCACTCTCGAAAGCAATACAGAGGTGAACAATGTCATTAAGATACCAATTCCTAAAGTAATAGCAAAACCTTTGATAGGTCCAGTTCCGAAGAAATATAGTACAGCTGCGGTTAATAGCGTCGTGAAGTGACCATCAATAATCGCAGATAACGCGTGCTTAAATCCGTCACTATATGCTTGCTTAATACCTTTTCCAAGTGCTAGTTCCTCTTTGGTTCTTTCATAGATGATTACGTTAGCATCAACGGCCATACCCATTGTTAGTACCACCCCGGCAATACCAGGTAGCGTAAGCGTTGCATTTAATGAATCCAAAATCCCGAAAAGGAAAAATAAGTTAATAATCATGGCAATCACCGCATATACTCCCGCTCCACCATAATAGAAAATCATGTAAACAATGATTAATAAGAAAGCGGCGATGAAAGAGTACATACCTGCATTAACTGAAGCTTGACCTAGTGAAGGTCCTACTTGCTCAGCTTGAACGATTTTCGCACCCGCAGGTAATTTACCAGCTCCTAAAACGTTAACCAAATCTTGTGCTTCTTCTTGAGTGAAGTTACCAGAAATTCTAGATCTTCCATTTGGAATAACTTCATTAATATTAGGTGCAGAATATACTACGTTATCCAAAGTAACAGCAACTGGTCTACCGACATTTTTCTCGGTCACGATTTTCCATTCACGAGCACCTTTAGAATCCATTTGCATGTCAACTTCTACTCTACCAAGTTGGTCATAAGAAATATTAGCAGATTCAACAGCACCATCAACTGGAGCTAATTGATTAACAGTTCCTTTAATAGCATATAAGCTAAGATAATCAGGTTTTTCTGTTTCTGGTTTGTAAGCCCACATAAATTGGGTGTACTTCATGTTAGCTGGACGAGCTTTAGAAGCTATACCACTTTTAAGAATCTTATTGACTGTAGCTGTATCAGAAAGCTTAACACTTCCTTGACCCATAACATTAGCTTGGTCAAGACCCATTATCTTAATGAAGTTGGTGTTTTTAGCAACACCCATAGAATCTCCTTTAGCTTGAACTAAAGTTGCAACTTGACTAAAATATGGATAAACTTCTTGTAATTGTTGTACTTCCCAAAACTGTAGTTTTGCTGAAGTCTGAAGCATTTTTTTAACTCTGTCGATGTCCTTAACACCAGGCATTTCAACAGAGATTCTTGCAGTACCAGGAACTCTTTGTACGTTAGGTTGTGTAACCCCCATTTTGTCAATACGGGTTCTGATTACCTCATACGCAGTACTTGTTGATAGCTCAATTCTATCTTTTACAACCTTCTTAACTTCCTCATTAGTCGAATTATACTTGATTTCACTTAGGTTAGTGTTACCAAAAATTTCTGGGTCAGCTAATTTTAGGTTGGTTTTTTTCTCTTTGTTAACCAAATCAAATTGAGTAAAGAAATCATCAATGTAAGTGTTTGTAGAGTTTCTTTGAGCCTTATCGGTTCTGTTAAGCGCCTCAATTAACACTGGATTTGTTGAGTAATTGGTCAAATTGTTAACCAAATCTCTCTGATTGATTTCCAACAAAACGTTGATACCTCCCTTAAGGTCCAATCCAAGCTTCATTTCTTTTTCCTTCGCTTTGGTGTAATACAATTCTGTAAAACCAAGCTTAAGAGTGTCTTTGGAAAGACGCGCTATTTCTTGCTTGTACTTTTGAGAATTGTCACCGGCAACGGCTGTTGCTTGTTTTTCGATTTTGGAAGCATACCAAGTTGGCAAAAGTTCATTGATACAGATAAGTCCGAGTACAATGGCAATTGCAGTAATAAGTCCTTTTCCTTGCATTATAATACAACATTAAAATTATAGTCGGCAAATATAATGATTTTCAAAAGAATTAAGAATTTTTTACCAAAGAAAAATCTAGAAACATTTAATGGTATGTTAGACTTCAAACTTTTGTTAAATACATTCGATATTTAGGATTTTGAGGATTGTGGATTTGTAGTTCAAGAAGGTTCTTGTTTGTCTTGTTTTTAATTAATTATGAAAAACGTGTTATTAATGTGATTATTTAAACGTAATTTCATTATCTTTATAGTATTGTAAATCATATTTTTAACCCTAATTTTTAAAAGTCATGAAAATATTAACTTTATTTTTTAGTTTTATTATCTTTCAAAGCACCTTTGCTCAGACTTATAATTTACAGAGCTTTGCTACTGGCTTTACAGCGCCAGTTGAAATTACCCATGCTGGAGATTCGAGGTTATTTGTTGTTCAACAAAATGGGATTATCAAAATCGTTCAACCCAATGGCACCGTTAATGCTACTAATTTCCTTAATATCAGTTCTAAAATTACTTATGGTGGAGAAAGTGGACTTTTGGGATTGGCTTTTCATCCGCAATACAGTACCAATGGCAAGTTCTTCGTTTATTATAATGCTGTAACTACTGGAAATATTACGGTTGCAAGATATAGTGTCAGTGCCACCGACCCTAATGTTGCTAATGTAAGTTCTGAAGAAGTATTGTTAAGTATTCCGAAGCCATACGCCAACCATAACGGTGGAAGTATTCACTTTGCCCCAGATGGTAACTTGTGGATTTCTACGGGAGATGGAGGTGGTAGCGGCGATCCTCAAAATAATTCTCAAAACATCAACTCGCTTCTTGGAAAACTTTTAAGAATTAATGTAGATGGTGTGACCGGATATACTGTCCCTTCTGATAATCCATTTGCTGGAGCAATTGCTGGCTCGGATGAAATTTGGTCTTTTGGTCTCCGAAATGCTTGGAAATTTTCCTTCGATGTACCGGCAGGAAATATTATGATTGCCGATGTTGGTCAAAATTTATATGAAGAAATTAACAGAGTGCCTATTAACCAATCAGGTGTTAATTACGGCTGGAGATGTTACGAGGCCAACACTGGATATTCATTATCGGGATGCGCTGCTTCTTCTACAATGACTTTTCCTGTGGCAACCTATGACCATTCGGGTGGGAAATGTTCGATTACTGGAGGGTATGTTTATCGAGGTTCTGCTAACCCTACCTTGACTGGACTTTACTTTTTTGCCGATTATTGCTCTGACCAAATTGGGGTAATGACTCCAAGTAATACTATTACATGGAGCACTACATTTTCTGGAGTTTCATTTACCACTTTTGGAAGAGATTATCAGAACGAACTCTATGTTGGATCTACCAGTAACGGAACAGTCTACAAAATCACCACTCCAACAATGGCTACATCTGAAAATATGATGTCAGACGGAATTGAAATTTATCCTAATCCAACTTCAGACCTACTCCAAGTAAAAGGTCTTCAAGGCAAGGACATTAAAATTGAAATTTATGATATGGAAGGACGATTGGTTTTGAACTCTACACTGGATAGAGATCAGCGTCTTAATGTTTCAAGTTTGAAATCAGGAGTCTATATTGTGACCATCAAATCTGGTCTCCAAAAGGTCTTTACAAAAAAGATTATTAAAAAGTAAGAACCTATTTAGCGATGAAACTAAAAATTATTACAAGCACTTTAGTTAATTGAAACAAAATAAATCATGCAAGGGCAATTAAGTTCTGAAAATCAAGTGATTTCAAGCAAATTGAACTTAATGTTTTTTAAACTTATTGAACCTTAATTAACTAAAGTGCGTTTGATGTTAAATTTCAATGACCTTTAACTTATACCGTCATCGAAAAAATTCTCGTTTCTGGTTTGTTTCTTAACATTCTGAGGTCGAAAGTCATGGCTACATTTCTCGTAAAGGCTCGTCCCTCCTCAGTAATTCTAATTGAATTCTCAGAAATTTCAACCAAACCGTCTTCTTCCATTTCCTTCAGTTTTTCAATAGAATTTTCAATTTCAGGAAGGAAGCTTTGTTCATCCCAGGAGGTTTCTAATCGGCACATTAAATTCAAAATATGTTGCCTAATAGTCAAATCTTCTTCATTTAAAATATGTCCTCTGAAAACTGGAATTTCACCTGCTTCTACCCTTTTCTGATAATCTTCAACAGTCTTTTCGTTTTGAGCAAAAGCATACCAAGAATCAGAAATGGCAGACATTCCCAAACCAATCATCAATTGAGTTTTACTTGAAGAATAACCCATGAAATTTCGGTGAATTTTTCCATTAATTAAACTTTGGTACAAATCGTCATGTTCCAAAGAAAAATGGTCCATTCCGACTTCTTTATATCCTAATTCTTCTAACAATTGCTTTCCGTTTTCATAGAGTTTGCGCTTTTCTTCACCACTCGGCAAATCGTTTTCATCGAAACCACGTTGACCAACACCTTTAATCCAAGGAACGTGAGCATAGGAATAAAAAGCCAAACGATCTGGTTTTAATTCCATTGTTCTATGAATGGTATGTTCCATTTTGTCCCAAGTCTGATGTGGAAGCCCGAAAACCAAATCGTGTGAAATACTCGTATAACCAATTTCACGAGCCCATTGCGTAACCTTCTCTACATTTTCAAAAGGTTGAATCCTATTGATTGCTTTCTGAACCTCCAAATCATAATCTTGAACACCGAAACTACAACGTCTGAATCCCAAATCATACAGTACCTGCAAATGTTCTTTGGTGGTATTGTTAGGATGTCCTTCAAAAGAAAATTCTGGATTTTCTGCTATTTCAGATTTAGCAAAAATTCCTTCTAATAAGGTTTTTAAATTCTCAGGTGAGAAAAACGTCGGAGTCCCTCCTCCAAGATGGAGTTCTTTGATTTGGGGTTTCGAGTTTCGAGTTTCGAGTTTCAAATCAGAAAAATCTTGATTATTGTCTCGTGTCTGGAAAAGTTTTAAGTATAAATCCCACTCCTTCAGAACACTTTCTAAATAAGGCGTTTCAACCGAATGCTGTTTTGTAATTCTCTTGTGACAAGCGCAAAACGTACATAGGCTTTCACAAAAAGGTAAATGAATATAAAGTGAAATTCC
This sequence comes from Chryseobacterium sp. CG10_8, assembly GCF_058117085.1. NCBI lineage: Bacteria > Pseudomonadati > Bacteroidota > Flavobacteriia > Flavobacteriales > Weeksellaceae > Chryseobacterium > Chryseobacterium sp. CG10_8. The sequence continues at coordinate 20,652 of NZ_JBYVEB010000049.1, forward strand.
TTCGGCTTCGTTACTTTCATTAAAAGTTCTAATAACGGAATCTTTCCATTGCTCTGCTGAAAATGCTGCCTCGTCCCAAAAAGGAACGGTTGGATATGATGTGTAACGTGGACCTGGAATATTGTATTTGTTGATAAGAGAATTCATTTCGCAAAAATAGGGATTAGGAATTAGGAATTAGGAATTTTTGTAAAAAAACTAAAGTCTTATTTATAAAAACCTAATCGGTAATTGTAACCTTTATTATTCTATTTTTCCCAGCAAAAATCAAGTTGTTTTTATCAATCCATTCACAAACAAAAAGTCCTTTTTCATCTGAAATTTTAGTCCAAGTTTTTCCGTAATCATTGGAAAATGAAATGTGTTGATCTCCGACGGCGATGATGTCTTTTCCTTTGGATTTTGGTCTGATTTTGACACAAGTCATATATCCTGCATTTTTTCCACTGGCTTGGATTTGCCACGTTTGACCGCCATCAACAGAAGTAGCGATATTGTTGATATTTTCTGATTGTTTGGTGTAATCGCCACCGACTGCAATTCCAAATTTATCATCATAAAAATCAATAGAATAAATCCCTTGTGAAGAAGTTCCTTGGATAAATGGGATTTCGTATACTTTCCACATATAAGGGGAATTCCAATTGAATTTGAAAATTCGAGATTTAGTACCACCTGTGACAATCCAAACGCTATTTTTGTACATCGCAATATTAGAATTACTTGCAGCGAAATGTGCCTCTCCTTGATAGTATTTTGGAATATCCTTTGAACTATTTTTCAAAGTTTTTCTACTCAATAAATAGAAATGTGCTTTACCTTGCGTTGATGGGTCACTTATAGCAATTCCATTATTACTTTTATCAATTAAATAAGAATCAAAGAACACAAAATCCAAGACGTCTTTTTGCATCTTTGTGACCTTGAAATTATATGGATTAATTGCATAGAACTGAGCTGGAGAACCAATATTAACAGTCTGAAAAACACCTTCTTTAGTTATTGCTAAAGTTCTAAATTCTCTTTTTAATGAGTCAAGTTTCACTTGTTTTTTATCAGAACTATCTTTCAAAGAAACGTAACCAAATTTAGAATCAGTTCCAGCGTACCAAACTTTCCCATCCCAAACTTGAAGTGCTCTAATGCTTATTGGGTCTTCCAAAAGGGTTGTCATCTCAATTTTCTGAGCCCATGAATATTGAAGAAATGAGAGTACTAATAAGAATCCAAAGACTTTTTTCATTGAGTTATAATTTTAGTAAAAATAAAAAATCCCAATCAATTGCGATTGGGATTTCTATTTTAATGTTTGTTATCAATATCAACTTCTTCTAAAGGCTCTTGTTCGGCTTTGAATGTTTCACCAAAACCACCGTTTTGAAGTTTAGAATTTCTCTTACTATAAAGGAAATAGATCACAAAACCGATAGCTAGCCAAATCAATGAATAGGTCTTTGCTTCTTTGCTCAAATTGTAAATAAGGTAAACGTTAATCAAGATTCCCAAAGTAGCTACCAAAGGTAAAGCTGGAACTTTGAAATTTCTTTGTAGATTAGGTTGTTTTTGACGTAATACCCATACCGCAACACACACCATTGTGAAGGCAAATAAGGTTCCAAAGCTTGTCATGTGAGCAAGGTCATTGATTGGAGTTAATGACGCAACAACCGAAATAATCCCACCCAAAATCAATAGGTTTTTTGTAGGCACTCCTGTTGTCACATTGACTTTGGAGAAAGTTTTTGGAATAAGTCCGTCTTTTGACATTCCTAAGAAGATTCTGGACTGTCCCATAATCATTACCATTAATACTGAAATTAGTCCTACAGTTGCAGCAATCGTAATGATATATCCTGCCCAAGCTTGACCTGCAATATCAAAAGCATAAGCTACAGGAGCTTTGATTGCGTCAGGATATTTCCCAAGTGGATTAAAATCTGTATAATGCATCATTCCTGTTAGTACAAGCGATACCAAAATATATAAAATCGTACAGATGATTAATGAGGCAATGATTGCAAAAGGAACATCCTTTTTAGGGTTGATCGCTTCTCCTGCTTGAGTCGAAACGGCATCGAAACCTACATAAGCAAAGAATATTGCCGATGCACCAGCTACAACTCCCATCACACCATAAGCCGAGTGTGAAACGTCATTTTCTGTAATGGTCGTAGCTTCAGGGATAAATGGAATCCAGTTTTCAGTATTGATATAAAACGCTCCAGCAATAATGACAAAAATAATCGCTGAAACTTTCATGATTACAATAAGATTATTAGCTTTTGCAGCTCCTTTTGTTCCCCGAATTAAGATAGAAATTACTACTAATACGATAAGTAAAGCAGGCAAATTCATAAACAACTTGAAATCAAGAATTTCAGGTGCTGCATTATACATATCAATGGTATGTTGGAAATCAGCCAATTTTGATGCTGACAAGTTCCCGTTTGCAATTTGGGAAGTAGCTTCTCCAAAGGCTTTTTTTGCTGTTCCAGGATCGGTTGTCATCCAATATGGTAGATGTAGACCAAACATTTTTAGTAGTTTACCAAAATATCCAGACCAGGAGACAGCGACTGTCATAGAACCCATCGCATATTCCAAGATAAGCCCCCATCCGATAATCCATGCGAAAATTTCTCCTACTGTTCCATACGCATAGGCATAAGCAGAGCCTTCAACAGGTAATATTGAGGCAAATTCTGCGTAACAAAGAGCGGCAAAGACACAGGCGATTCCAGCAATAACAAATGATAATGCTAATGCAGGTCCCGCATTGTAATATGCTCCCGTTCCTGTAAGTACGAAAATTCCTCCTCCGATAATCGCTCCAATTCCGATGGCAGTTAAACTCCATTTTCCCAATACCCGCTTGAGTTGACTTTTTTTGATGTCAGCTTCATAAGCTTCCATGGGTTTTTTGATCCAGATATTTGACATAAGGTTGTTTTAAAGATTCCCAAAAATATAAAAATTTAATTATTCTTAA
>NZ_JBYVEB010000050.1:0-22376 GCF_058117085.1 Chryseobacterium sp. CG10_8
ACAAATAAACGGATATTCATAATATTTTTGAAAAAATTTAATTTTAAAAAAAAGGTTTATGAAATTACTCATAAACCTTCTAACTTTAAAATATTGAAAAACTTGCTACAAGACTATAACAGTACAGTTTGTATCGAATGCGCAGGAACCGAAAGCTTTGCAGCTTGACCTTCGATCCATAAATACGTGTCGAAGTCTTTATCGGTTTCGTTCATAATTACAGTAACCAATTCACCATTTTCATTTATGAAAGCTGTTGAAGTCAAACCTGCTCTGTTAGAAGAATTCCCCACTCTTTGAGCTCCTGGTTTGATGTATTTTGAAACTTGTCCTACATAATAGTATTCGTAAGTGTAATGAACTTCACCTGTCTTGGTATCGGCAATAATAGGCGCAAAACAGAAATTTTCAACATGATTTGGACCACCTGTTTCATCTAATAAAACGTTCCAATCTGTCCAAAGTGCCGTTCCTTTGTTAAAGTCATTTAGAATATTTCGTCCATATAATTCGCCTAACGAAACATCGTAAATTCCATCCAAATTGAATTGTTCTTTGCAACCTTCTGTGAACGCTAAAAACTTGTCAGGGAAAGCTCTTTGAGTTTCTTCAAGATTATCAAATAATTGGGATTTGTTATTCCATGTTTCGTACCAATGATAACCAATTCCACTTGCGTATTTGGATGTTTCTGGATCTTGCAACGTTGTGGTTGCTCTTTGGTAAATCAAATCACGATTATGGTCCCAAATGATGACTTTTTTATCTTTAAAACCGTTTTTCCATAACGTTGGTCCTAGATTATTCCTTAAAAAATCACCTTCTTCATCTGCCGTATAAATACAAGATTCCCATTTTTGAGTGGCCATCGGTTCATTTTGAATACTCATTCCCCAAACATTGATTCCTCGCTTTTGATATTCATTGATGAATTTCACATAGTAATCTGCCCAAGTTTGATAATATTGATTTTCCAAGCGACCGCCTTTCAACATATTTTTGTTTGATTTCATCCAAGCTGGAGGACTCCAAGGCGAAAAATAAAAGGTAAAGTCCTTCCCTATTAATTTTTGGGCTTCCTTAATCATAGGAATTTTGAACTTTTCATCGTGCGCAACAGAAAATGACTTCAAAGAAGTGTCATTCTCTTGAACATAGGTGTAAGAATCACTTGAGAAGTCGCAGGAATTCATATTGGTTCTGACTACCGTGTAACCCAAACCGTTCTTTCCGTAATAGGCTTCCAAAATTTCTTTTTGCTTTTCTTTCGGCATTTTATACAAGGTTTCTGCGGAAGCATCCGTGATTGCACCGCCAATTCCTATTAGCTTTTGATATTTGAAATCAGGATCAACAAAAATGCATGCGTCGGTTTCCTTCGGTTGAGGAAATTTTTCAAACTGCACTTGTCCTTTATCTGCTAATTTTTCCTTTGTAGCTGAATTTGTCAAGATAACTCTTGCCGTTTTTTTGGAATTATTTTTCCAAAAATTTTGGGCATTTACACTTGGTAAAATCCCCAAGAGAAAAACGGTTGCAACAACTTTTTTCATAACTATTACTTTTTACTTTCTTAAATTTTATTTCGATTAGTCGTGAAACAACTTTCTTATTTAAATTTTGGCTAAAGCCATTTGATTCTATTTTTATTAAAATGGGCTAAAGCCCAATCCTATAGAATTTATTAGCAACTATTTTCTTAGTTTTCCTTTTCAGCATTCCCTCATTCTCACTATTCACTATTGACTCCCAATCACTGATAAACCCTCACATAATCCACAAAATATTTCTGTGGAAAAATACTATCATCAATTCCTTTTTCGCCACCCCAAAATCCACCAACAGCGAGATTAAGAATGAGAAAGAAAGGTTGATCAAAAGGCCAAGCGTCGTATGTTTTCTCAGTATTGACATAAGTGTAGTATTTTTCATCATCCACATAAACATCAATTTTTTCGGGACTCCAATCCATTTTGTAGACATGAAATTTTTCGGTCACATCTTTTACAATGATGGTATCGGTTTTCTGTGTTCCTTCTACCCAATTATATTTTTTGGTATGCGCTGTTGCGTGAATAAATCCCTCACGAAAACCCACATGTTCCATAATGTCGAGTTCGCCGTCATTTGGCCATTCTTTCATATTTTCGCTCATCATCCATATTGCAGGCCAAGTTCCACGACCTTTTGGCAATTTTGCTCGGACTTCGATTGTTCCGTATTTCCAAGAATGTTTTCCTCTTGTGAGTAATCTTGCCGAAGTATATTTGTTTTTTTGCCAATCTTCCTTTCGGGCTTCGATGACCAAATTTCCACCTTCTACTCTAGCATTTTCTAATCTATTTTTGGTATAAAATTGAGCTTCTTGATTTCCGTAACCATCACCTCCAACATCATAATTCCATTTGGTTGAGTCAGGCAAACCATTGTAGTTGAACTCTTCATTCCAAACCAATTCCTTTCCGTATTTCTTTGCAGGAACCGAATGACAAGACATCACAAAACCAACAACCAAAGCCATAAAACCAATAGTTGTACAAAAACGATACTTGAAAATTTGAGATTTTAAATTCATTTCAAAATTATTTTTTCCAATAGATTTTCTTGGTTTGCACGTCATTTGAGTTGGTTCCGACCATGATTTCAAACTCTCCTTCTTCCCAATCGTAGTTCAGTTCATCATCGTAGAATTTCAAACTTTCAAGCGTGATTTTGAAACCCACGGTTTTACTTTCTCCTTTCTTCAAGGCTATTTTCTGAAAGCCTTTCAATTCTTTTACAGGTCTTACCACTTTTCCGACCAAATCTCGAATATAAAGTTGAACCACTTCTTCACCGTCGTAATTACCTGTATTTGAAATAGTAACCTCAATATTTAATACTTGATTTCCAACTAAATTTTCTGAATTTAATTTAAAATCAGAATACTTGAAATCGGTATAACTCAAACCATATCCAAAAGGAAATTTCGGGTCATTATCCAAATCGATATAGGCAGAAACATAGTTTCGCTCAGTAGATTTTGAAGCAGGTCTTCCTGTGTTGTAATAATTGTAATAAATCGGAATTTGTCCTTCAGTTCTTGGAAACGACATCGTCAATTTTCCTCCCGGATTTACCGTTCCGAAAAGAACATCTGCGATAGAATTTCCGGCTTCTGTTCCCAACCACCACGTGTAAAGAATGGTCGAAATATTGTCTGCAGACCAATCAAAAACAAGTGGTCGTCCTGCATTAACCATCAAAATAATCGGTTTCCCGGTCTTCGCAACTTCTTTTAATAAATCTTCCTGAACTCCCGAAAAATGAATATTAGAACGGCTTTTCGCTTCTCCACTCATCGCATGACCTTCACCTAAAGTCATAATCACAACATCAGCTTTTTTTGCTGTTTCAACTGCTTCTGCAAACATCGATTTGTCTTGGTCATCGACATTACAACCTTTTGCATAAAGTAAAGTCGAATTCTTGTCCAACTGATTTTTTATTCCTTCAAACTGACTGATAATTCGCTCACTATCATCTTTGAAAGGAACCGACCAAAAACCATGATTTGCCACCGTCTCTTTTCCGAAAGGCCCAATCAATGCGATTGTTTTTGTCGTTCTTGATAAAGGAAGAAGTTTGTTTTGATTTTTCAATAAAACGATACTTTTTGAACCAAATTCTCTTCCGAATTTTCGATGTTCGAGATTGTTGGTTTGCTGTTTTTGTCGTTCTTCATTACAAAATTTGAAAGGGTCATCAAACAAACCTAATTCAAATTTTTTGGTTAAAATTCGGCGAACAGCATCGTCAACAAATTTGACATCAACCTTGCCTTCTTTTACCAATTGAGGAAGAAATTCCATATAACCTCGACTTTCCATATCCATATCACTTCCTGCCAAAATTCCCTTCATAGAAGCATCTTTCAAATCTTTTGCATAACCGTGATATACCATTTCTCCAAGGCTTCCCCAATCTGAAACGACAAATCCTTTGAAGTTCCATTTTCCTTTTAAAATTTCTCTTTGAATGTATTTGTTACCTGTCGCAGGAATTCCGTTGATGTCATTAAACGAGTTCATAAACGTTGCAACACCCGATTCCGCAGCGGCTTTAAAAGGCGGTAAATACACTTCGTGAAGCTGTCTCAAACTCATATCGACCGAATTATAATCACGACCTCCAACTGCAGCTCCGTAAGCTGCGAAATGTTTTGCACAAGCCATGATTGCATCAATATTTCCTAAACCTTTTCCTTGAAAACCTCGTACTCGAGCTGAACTAATCATGCTTCCCAAATACGTATCTTCGCCACTTCCTTCCATCACTCTTCCCCATCTCGGATCACGTGCAATATCGACCATTGGTGCAAAAGTCCAATGAATACCAAAAGCGGCGGCTTCAGTTGCGGCAATTCGTTCCGATTTTTCAATCATCGCCAAATCCCAACTTGCAGCTTGTCCCAAATTAATAGGAAACGTCGTCCGAAATCCGTGAATAACATCTTGTCCAAAAAGTAATGGAATTTTCAATCTCGATTTCAAGGCATGTTCTTGAAGCATTCTCGTTTGTGCAACGGAACGAACATTGAGAATTGAACCTAATTTTCCTTGTTGAATTAAGGCAACCTTATCTTCATCGCCTTTTGCAAGAATAGGACCTGTCAAATCTTCCCAATCCGAATTAAGTTGAGAAAGCTGTCCTGCCTTTTCTTCCAATGTCATTTTTGCCAACAACTCATCAACTTTTTGAGGAATTGTTTTTTGAGCAAATCCGAAGAAGAAAATATAGAATAAGGAAAAAAAGGTTAAACGTTTTTTCATTTTAAATTTTAAAAAAATCAAGAAATCGCAATCGATGTGTTTCAATGATTTTATTTTTTTGAGTTTTAAATTTTGATTAAAGCCAATGAAGATTTATCTTTTTTGAAAACGGGCTAAAGCCCTCTCCTTTTGATTTAATTAATCTGTTTAAACTTAAAAAATATAGGTTGCTGCAGATTTCGCAGGAATGGTCACTGCAACCGCATTGTTCTTATATTTAACATTAAAATTCTCAGCAGTATCGCTGTCATTGTGAACCACTAAAACTTTCTTTCCAGAAGGTGTCAAAAATGCAACTGTAGAAAGTTTATCGGTTTGTGTCGAAGCTATTCTCACTGAGTTTTGCGGAACAAATTTCGAAACTTGACCAATGATATAATACGAAACATTTCTCGTGAAATCTTCAGAAGAATTGACTGTAATTGCACCTTTACATTCGGTACAACCACCGGGAGTATGAGGTTCGAAAGTTGGACTGTTTGCCAAATTCCATTCGAGGGCAATTTTGCTCCAATTTCTCATCGAACCAATGACCACATTTTTCATATGCCAATTGAAGTCGCCATTAAAAGCATCTTTAGCACCTGTCCATTGCTCAGTGAAGTACAAATTTTTGTCAGGATGAGCGTTGTAAACGGTGCTTAATGCGGAAATATCGCCTTCATACAAATGAAATGCGGAACCATCAATGTATTTTTTTGCTTCAGGGTCGCTCAGAATGTTGATTGCATATTCAGGTTTGTTGCAATTGTGGTCGTAGACAACAATTTTGGTTTTAATTCCATTATTTTTAAACGTTGGACCTAAATGATTTTTAATAAAATCTTTTTGCTGGTCAGAACTCATGTACAAACTTGGATTATTCCCGGGATGAAGTGGCTCATTTTGAGGGGTAATCGCATCGATAGTAATTCCCTCTTCTTTCATACCTTGAATATATTTCACAAAATAATTGGCATAAACACTGTAATATTCAGGTTTCAAACTTCCTCCAATGGACTTTCCATTATCCTTCATCCAAACTGGAGGTGACCAAGGCGCAGCGATGATTTTAATCTTAGGATTAATCGCCAAAATCTCTTTTAGCATCGAAATCAATTGAGAATCTCTCGCCAAAGAGAAGTACTCTAAATTGGTATCGGTCGTCCCAGCTGGAATATCGTCGTAGGAAAAAACTTCTGCATCAAGATCAGAAGCACCGATACTTAACCTCAAATAACTTACAGAAATAGCATTATTATCAACTCCGAAAATTTCATTCAATAAAGCTTTTCTCTTAACTGGATTCAGTTTATTTAGTTCCTGAACACTACCACCTGTTAAAGTAAATCCAAAACCATCAATGGTCTGAAATTTTTGAGAATCATCAACTTCAATCATTGTCGAATTTGCGATTGCAAAACCAAATTTTATTGAATTTTGTTTTTGAATTTTTGCAGTTTCATCTCCTTTTGTAAGCCAAACTTCTATGTTTTTTGCAGATGAATCAGATGAATCATCAACAACAGTACCACAGGAAAAAATTGAAAAAATTGTTGCACTAAGAAGTGCAACAATTCTTAAGGTTTGATATGAATGTAAATAATTTCTAAACATTAATAACCTGGATTTTGGGTAAGGTTAGGGTTCTTATCAATCTGTGCTTGAGGTATTGGCCATAATAATCTGTTCTGGTTAATGCTTCCCGCATAAGGGAGAATCGTGGTGCTGCCATCTTTCTGCTGAGAAAGTACTTCAACTGACTTACCTGTTCTTTTAAGATCAAACCAACGATGGCCTTCGAAAGCAAGTTCCATTTTTCTTTCTTTTAGAATTTTGTTGATTGCATCATCTTGCGAAGCAAATGTAACACTTCCTAAACCAACTCTAGCTCTTACTTGGTTTACCAATGTCGCTGCTCCCGAAAGGTCCCCTGTTTTAGCAAGTGCTTCAGCCTTCATTAATAGAATATCAGCAAGTCTAAAAAGATAAAAGTTCTGTTTGCCATCAGTCAATCTTTGCTTGTAAGCAAATGGATATCCTGTTGATGACCAATAAGTGTCTGACCAACTAACTGCTGATGTAGAAAACCAAACCGAAGTAGCTAATCTTTGTGTATCGCCTTCATCGGTATATGTTTTGACAAGATCATTGGAAGGAGTCATAAATTTTTTCCAATCTGTCCCATAAAACATAAAAGTGCCCCAAGCTCCTACTGTACTTCCCCAACCTTCACCGTTAACTTCCCATATCGATTCATTGTTACCTTCATGAAGATTATCAAACAAATATTCGAAAGACGAAAGTAGTGTATATCCCTCGGCAATTACTTGATTACAATATTGTAGCGATTTGGCGTAATCTGGACTTGGCTTTGTCGCATAAGCTTTTGCAAGTAAAGCAAGAACTGCTCCTTTGTTAACTTTATATTTATTAGGACTTGCTGGCGCGATCGAAATAATCGATTCAAGATCACTAATAATAAAGTCATAAACTTCAGAAGCAGGTTTCCTTGAAGGATATAACTGAGGATAAGCTTCATTAAAATTGTCAGAATTTACAGAAATATATGCTTTGGTGACTATAGGATAATCTCCCCAAAGTTGAGTCCCGTGGAAGTTTGCCAATGCACGCACAGTTTTAGCTTCTGCTAAAATCTCTGCTTTTCTGGTCGCTGTAAGATCAGTTGCTTGATCAATGTAGGTAATAAGAACATTACACTTATAAATGATGTTTGCTAAATAATTCCAATCCCTATTAACATTAGTATTAGTTGAAAGTATACGATACTCATCTTGTTGAAAGTTCTGAACATTATCGGCGCCCGAATATGCCACATCAGTTTGCGCATCTCCATTAAAGAAATAATCTAATTGAAAATACTCTCCTCCAAATTCTGAATAAATTGATTTAATTCGAGACTCTGCAGCGGCAGCGTTCGCAATTACCGTCCCATCATCTACTACAACTTGGTCAGTTAATGGTTCTGTATCCAAATATCTATTACATGAAGTAAGGGCAAAGCTGGTTAAAGATAAAGCCAATGCTCCTATTAAAATTTTATTGTTGGTTTTCATTATATTCATCGTTTAAAGAATTAAAAGCTGGCTTTTAAGCCGAAAATAAATGTTCTTACTTGAGGATAAGTTCCATAATCAACACCAGAAACTCCGTTTGCTGTTGTATAATTAACCTCAGGATCAAATCCAGTATAGTCTGTCCATGTAACCAAATTCTGTCCAGTTACATACAGGTTAATATTACTAACTCCTTTAAAGGATTTTTTTATGTTATAACCTAATGTCACAGCTTTTAACTTAACAAATGAGCCATCCTCAACAAAACGGTCGGAGATATGTAAAGCGGTAGAAGTACCTGCCTTTGGAATATTGGTTATTGTATTAGTTGGTGTCCAGCGATCAAGTACCACCGTTGATTGGTTTTTGAAATCACTCATTAATTCTAAATCAAGTCTTGAAGCATTAAAAACATCATTACCTTGAGAACCTGTAAATAAAACGTCCAGGTATAAGTTCTTAAATTTAAAATTATTAGTAAATCCAAACGTAAAATTAGGATTAGGGTTTCCAATAGTAGTTCTATCTCCTGGATCAAAGTAACCATTCCCATTAAGATCCTTATATAGCAACTCCCCATTAGTTGGATTAACTTGATCTACAACATAACCATAGAAAGCTCCAACAGGCTGACCTGTTTCAATCCTAACAGCTGACTCTCCAACTGTTTCAAAACTTGCAGCATCAAAATATTGCTGATAATTGAGGCTTGTAACTTCGTTTTTATAAAATGAGATATTTAAATTAGTATCCCAAGAAAAACTATCCGATTTAACATTTTTTGTAGTAAGGTTATATTCCATACCCTTATTCTCAATAGAACCACCATTATATCGATATTCTTTTCCTGAACCCATACCTGGAAATACCAAATACATTAACAAATCTTTGGTATCTCTTTTATAAAAATCAGCAGTAAGCTTAATTCTATTATTAATAAATCCAAAGTCTAAACCGAAGTTGACATCATCGGTAGTCTCCCATGTTAAGTTTTCGTTCTTAACTTGGATTGGACTCCAAACTCCAGATCCCAAATAACTCTCTCTTTGTAAATCTACATAAGAATAAGGTGGAATTCCTGAGATATTTCCTGTTCTTCCCCAACCTCCTCTTAACTTCAACTCAGAAAACGTTTTACTGTCTTTCATAAAGTCCTCACCAGAAACCAACCAAGAGGCAGAAACACCTGGGAAATAACCCCATTTATTATTTTCTGCAAGAGGAGAAGCTCCTGACGCCCTCATAACTCCCATTATTGTATACTTATTTTTGAAAGTATAAACTGCTCTTCCATAAAACGAAACATATCTTGTATGGTCTTTGTATAGACTTTCAGTCTTAATTTTTGCAAGTTCGTAGTTAAATTCTGTTACTCCCGAATCAAAGTCTTCACCATCAAAATCATCTCTAGTATACCTTTGTTCTTGAAGTGAAGTTCCTGCCAGCAATGCAAGATCATGAGCCTCTCTTTTAAAGGAATAATTCAAAGTATTATCTAGGATGTAGTTAGACGAATTGATATTTCTTTTGGAACCAATACCTTTTTTTTGTCTACCATAATTTGTTTGGTAGCCGTCTTGAAAGACTATTTGATTGGAGTCAGTTACATCGTACATGATACTAGGTTTCCATGTGAGACCTTTCGTTATCTTAACATCTAACCCCAAATTACTCATGAATCTCTGTTTTTCGGTATCATCGGTGGAGGATTGATAAGCAACCGGATTTTCCCATGATGATTGAAATGGATTGGGAGTAAACTGGCCAGGATTGTATCCCGCTTTAATACTTCCATCAGCATTATAAACTGCTGTATCACCAGAAATAAAATTAATTTGATTACCATAAATTGGTAAAAATCTTGGCGTAACCAATGAAGACAATACAACTCCACCTCTTGCGGTACTTAAGTTGTCAGAAGTATTAGCTAATTGTGTATTATAATAGTTAAAAGACGAAGTTAGTTTAAGCCATGAAGCCAAATCCACATCCATATTTAACTTGACAGATACTCTTTTGAAATCAGAAGGACTTATGATTCCTTTGATACCTTGATATCCAATGGAGGTATAAGCTCTTAGACTTTCATTCCCAAAAGAATAACCAACATTATAATTCTGATCAATACCAGTTTGATAGATTTCCTCTTGCCAATCAGTATTGATACCACTATATCGCGGATTATTTGCTGTATTATAATTAGAAGTACTAATCTCCTGTAGTAAAGACTTATACTGATCAAGACTAAGAACATCTAGCTTCTTCGAAACATTGGAAACACCGACATATGCATTAAATGATAGTTGACTCTTATTAAACTTACCCCGTTTTGTCGTAATAATCACAACACCACTACTACCATTAACACCATAAATTGCCGCCGTCGTCGCATCCTTCAAAATTGTCATCTCAACAATATCATCAGGGTTAATCCCCGAAATATCATAAGTCTGTATTCCATCAACAACATATAAAGGCGATGTACTCGAATTAACAGAGATATTTCCTCTAATCTTGATTTCTAATGTGGACCCTGGTTTTCCAGATGGTTGCACAACAGTTACCCCCGCTGCATTCCCTTGTAATCCTTGTCCAACATTGTAAATTGGTCTGTTATCAAAAGCATCTGACTTAACAGTTGATACCGCACTTGTAAGCTGTTGTTTTTTTACTCCTCCATAGCCTATCAAAACCACCTCATCAATCTTCTTTTCTTTTAAGGTGTCTTTCTCTTGCGCTTGGAACTGTGCAGTGAAATATAACGCTGCGACTAGACATAAATGTTTAGATAAATTTCTGTTCATATATAAATAGTTTTTATATTCTCATTTGGAGACAATAAAGATAATCGTTTAATTAACATATGCAAAAAAAATTGCAAACTATGATATAATCCCCATATTTATAGTATTTTTACGAACTATTATAGTGAATAAAATATCGAAAATTAAACATTTGTTTAATTAAAATTAAACCAAAATCTAACGTAAACAATATTGAACTCAAAAAATAGTAATCACGTAGTTAAAATTTGTCTTTTCCTAAGCTTCATCGTTTTCTCTATGCTATTAAATTCGATGAGTATCGTAATTTTAAAATATTCGGAAGCTAAGTCGCAATCTTATACGGGACTAGGTTCATTAGAATTTTTCAAGGATTTGCCAATTGCATTGGTCTCCATTTTCTTTGCCCAACACCTCAATAGATACCCCGCAACAAAATCACTATCAATCAGCCTACTAATTGTTGCATTATGCTGTTTTAGTATTCCTTTTTTACCGCACTTTTGGTTTGTCAAAATTTGGTTTATACTTATTGGAATAGCCTTTTCTATAGGCAAAATCTGCGTTTTCTCAATTATTAAAAGTATCACTACCGATGAAAAATCTTTTGCTTCTCTGATGAGCAGCACTGAGGCTTCCTTTATGCTTGGAATATTCTTAATTAATATGGAGTTCGCTCTTATTTTCAACAGCTCTTTCAGCGATTCCTGGAATTATGGATTCTGGATCATTGGTCTATTTGCGATTATTGGTTCTATTTTACTTTTCCTAAATCCCTTAGTGCAAACAGAACAAAAACAAAATGTAGAAACAATCAATATTAAAGAAGACAAAGTCCAAATCAAAAGCATGCTGGGCGTTTTCGCCATTATTTTTTTAATTGTTTTCGCTGAGCAAATTTTCAATTCTTGGCTTCCAACTTATTTCTCAAGCCAACTGAAGGTAAGTTCTTTTTTTGCCTTACAGGCTTCAGCTTTTATGGCATTATTTTCATTTTTGGGAAGAATCATTGCTGGATATCGTTTAAAAAGAACTTCGCCGACCAAATATTTTGTAACGCGTTGTGTTCTAAGCATTATTTTCTTAATACTAGGATTTTCGTATATCAAATTGTTTCCTGGAAACGCACTTGCATTGGTCGTTATTTTCCCAGTCTTTGGAGTATTGATTTCACCACTGTATCCAGTTATCAATTCGGTTTTCATAACCAATAGAGCCAACAGTTCAGTAGTCACTTTAGCCTCTTATATCATAATTTTTTCATCTTTAGGAAGTTCATTTGGTTCTCTATCCACCTCTTTTCTTTTTCAAAAAAATTTAGGAGATAAGTACCTTCTATTTGCAACAATTCCCCTAATTTTGGCATTATTTTTTATGATTATACTTTTAAAAGGTAGTAAAGAAAAACAAACGGTATGAAACCAGATGATTCCAAGAACAAACTGTCCCTACAAGAGCTTATTGAAACCAAAAATTTCATCAATCAGCTCTCGGTAGATTGTGTGATTTTTGGCTTCCATAATAATACACTGAAAGTCTTACTTCTAAAATATCATGAACTTGACTTGTGGTCAGTTCCTGGTGGATTTATTTTTGATGATGAAGATTTGGATGACGCAGCCAATCGAATCCTTTTTGAAAGAACCCATCTTGAAGAGGTGTATCTTGAACAGTTTTTCACTTTTGGAAGTAAAAAAAGAACTGAAAACAACCCTCACCAAGAGCTCTTAAAAAATAAAGGAATTACTATTGATAAAAACCACTGGATTTATAAAAGATTTGTTACTGTTGGATATTATGCATTAATAGATTATACTCTTTCTCATACATTTCCAGATTCCTTCAATGAAGTCTGCGAGTGGTTTGATGTTCACCAACTTCCCAAAATGGCATTTGACCATGAAGAAATAATACAAAAAGGGCTAGAACATCTTAAAAAAAATCTCGATTATAAAATTGTTGGAAGTAATCTGTTACCCGAAAAATTCACCATGAAAGACCTTCAACTTTTGTACGAAACTATTATGGGAGAACAATACAGAAGAAATAATTTCCAAAGAAAAATCCTAAGTCTTAATATGTTGGAGCGCCTCGAAAAACATTATACTGGCACCCAAAACAAAGCTCCTTACCTATACCGATTTCTTAAAAAATAGACATTCAATATGTCATTCAGCATCGAAGTCTTCTGCGCATTACCTGTGCGTAATTCGTCATTTTTAAATACTTTTGAAAAAATTTAATTTAAAATGATTTTAGTACAACTAAAGAACGCTCCGGAAACCATCGATTTCAAAGAAGTCATAGCTTATATTGACGAAAATTATGACTTTACACCTACCAAATTCACGAATGGAAATACTGTGAATGAAGCCAATCAGAATAACGGTTCTTGCAAAGTTTTCAGTTTTGCAAAATTGAATAACCTATCAAAAGAAGAAACCTTATTATTATTTGGAGATTTTTACAGAACTGATGTCTTAGGAAATCCTGAAGCTGAAGACCACCAAAATATCCGCAATTTTATGGCGTTCGGTTGGGATGGAATTTCTTTTGAGGGAGAAGCTTTGGTTAAAAAATAGAATATTGATTGGTTAATTTTAAATTTTTACAAAATCAAATATGAATTTGAAATTTCACTTTGAAGAGCTTTTGCAAAATCTCAATTTCACCGAAATTGAATTAGAAAAGCTCTGGAAGCAATTGGATAAAGCCTATTCGTCAAAATCAAGACATTATCACAATTGGACACATATTGAGGATATGATGCAAAATTGTTTTCAATATCAAAGTGAAATTCAAAGCTTTCAAGAAATGCAGTTGGCTATTTTTTATCATGATGCGATCTACAAAGTGAGCAGAAAAGATAATGAGGAAAAAAGTGCGGAATTGGCGGTTGAAATTTTTAAAAATACTTCAATAGATACCAAAATTTTGAATGAAATGATTTTGGCGACTAAACATCACAACGCTTTGACTTCAGATGAAAAATGGCTGGTTGATTTTGATTTGGCGGTTTTAGGAAGAAGTTGGAACGAATACCAATCTTACTTTAAAAACATCAGAAAAGAATATAAAATTTATCCCAATCTTTTATATAAACCTGGACGAAAAAAGGTTCTACAACACTTCCTCGAAAAGGATAGGATTTATCTTACCGAAGAATTCTACAATCGCTATGAAAAATCTGCAAGAACAAACTTAGAAAAGGAAATTAATCTATTATAACTCCGAAAAATGTCATCCAATAAAAACGCACTCATCCGATACAAAACCATTGATAATTGTCTACGAAATAGACGAAAATTTTGGACTTTGGAGGATTTAATGGAAGCTTGTTCCGATGCTTTGTACGAATATGAAGGGAAATATGATTTGGTCAGCAAAAGAACCATTCAGTTGGATATTCAGAATATGCGGAGCGAAAAATTGGGTTATGAAGCGCCTATTGAAGTTTATCAAAGGAAATATTACCGCTATTCCGACGAAAACTACAGCATTCGAAATATTCCTGTAAACGATAACGATATCAAAGTCATGAATTATGCGATTCAGCTTTTGAAACAGTTCAAAGATTTTTCGGTGTTTAAGGAAATGAATGGCGTGCTTCAGAAATTGGAAGATTCGGTTTTTTCGACACAGAAAAAAGCAATTATTCATTTGGATAAAAATGAACGATTAAAAGGTTTAGAATATATTGATGACCTGTATCAAGCAATTGCCAACAAAAAGGTTCTGAGAATCCAATACAAATCATTTAAGGCAAGAACTGCACAAGATTATGTAGTACATCCACAATTGTTGAAAGAGTACAATAATCGTTGGTTTCTTTTGACATGGCACAAAAATAAAATGTGGAATCTCGCTCTTGACCGTATTGAAAAAGTCGAAACAACAAACGACACCTATGTCGATAAAAACATTAATGGCGACGATTTTTATCAAGATGTTATCGGCGTTACCGTCGCTGAAAATTCGAGGCCACAAACAGTTATTTTTAAAGTAGATTCAGAAAATTCACCTTATGTGAGGACCAAACCTTTTCATCATTCACAAGAAATTATGAGTAAAGAAAACGGTGAGGTAACCTTTAAAATTAAAGTTCAATTAAATTTCGAATTAGAACGTATGATTCTTGGTTTCGGCGAGAGTTTGACGGTTTTAGCACCAAAAAAGCTAAAAGATAGGATTGAAAAGAAAATCTCAAGAGCTTTGAAGAACTATCATACTACCAATAGAGAAAACAGTCCTAACGAGTAAAAACCAAAAAAAGCCGAATCTACGGATTCGGCTTTATATTATTTCTAGACTTTCAGAAACTTATTGTTCTAAAAAGTTAACAGAAGTTTTTGCTAAAAGATTTCCATATCCAGAAGCGGTATCCACTGCCTTCATTTCACCATCAACAAAAATCTTCACAATGATTTTAGAATCTGTATCAACTCCAAAACCCGTAGAAGCAACATGCAAAGCTCCTACTGAAGTGTTGACAATCTGTGCTGGTGTTGTCCAAGTGGTAGTTGTTACTGTAAAATCCGTGGATTGCTTAACCCCAACTTGAGTTACCGCTGAACTAATCGTTGCGTTTTCAAGAGCTTGGACTGAGAAATACACCGTTACATCCTTATAAGGGTCTTCCTCGTCATCCTTTTTACAATTTGTAGAAATAGTCAGCAATGACAAAGTCGCGATAAGAAAAAATGAGGGCTTAAAAAATTTCTTAAAGTAGTTTTTATCCATGGAATCTTTGATTTTTACAAACCAAATATAGTTCTTTTTTTTGAAAAATAATTCTCAACCATTAAATTTTTGAAATTTTAATTTTTCAATTCTTGATTTCTTCCAAAAGAAAAGCCCATAATTATCACAATCAAAAAAACGACTTCCGTCCGAAAATGAGCTACAAAAAGAACTTCGCTTAACAAAAAACACACCAAAAATTCGATACAAATTATTTAAAGTAAATTTTATTTAAAATCTATAAATAATTACTAATCATATGTTAAAACAGTTTTTAATTAAATCTATACTTTAGTTATATAAAATTTCTGTAATCTTGACCAAGGGAAACGGCAAGATAGCCTTTTAAATTGATAATTACATCATCAATCTTCCGCATAAAAATCTTCAACAATCCATCTAAATCGACCCAACAGAAAAATACTTTCTCTACATTTGCACCATCAAATTAAATTGAAATGGAATTAAAATACCTCGTAAGAGAACCTCAACATATCACTCCTAAAACCCCAATTATTTTCATGCTTCATGGTTACGGAAGTAATGAAGAAGATTTGTTTTCCTTCACTCCCACCCTTCCTGAAGATTGGATTGTGGTAAGCTTCCGCGCACCAAGAGAACTTCAGTTTGGGGGTTACTCTTGGTTTGACCTCGATTTCATGAACGAAAAAAGTGCAATTAATGTTGAACAAGCAAAAGAATCTTTGGACATGATTTTGAGAAGCATCTTAGAAATCTCCAATCATTACGGACTTGCAGACAACGAAACCCATTTATGTGGCTTCAGTCAAGGTGGTATGCTTTCTTACGCATTAGCACTTCGAGTACCCGAATTATTTACTAGAGTCGCGTGTTTAAGCTGCTATCCAGAACCTCGACTTCTCACTCAAATTGCGGACAAAAAAGAATTGAAACATCTAAAATTCTTTATTTCCCACGGAACCGAAGATGTGGTCATCCCACTAGAATGGGGAAGAAAAGCTGCAGATTTGTTATACGATCTTAGTTGCTTCTTCACGTTTCGTGAGTACATGAATGGACATGGTGTCAATCAAAAAAACTACATGGATTTGATGGATTTTTTCCACGGAAAATTATTCTAAAACCACAGTCGTCGTATTTTTAACCTCTTTAATGGTGAAGGAACTTTGGGTGCTTGCTATGTGTTGCAAGTTGGTGAGTTTGGTTACCATAAATTCTCGATAATCTTGGATATCTTCAACGCAGATTTTCAGAATATAATCATAATCTCCACTCACATGGAAGCACTCTAAAACCTCCGAAAACTTGCAGATTTCCTTTTCGAATTGGGTAATGTACTCTTTCTTGTGTTGAATTAGTTTAACATGACAAAGCACAATGAAATTACGATGAACTTTTTCCTTGTCAATCAGGGCAACATACTTTTGGATGACTTCATTTTTTTCCAACTTTTTGATTCGTTCAAAAACGGCAGTCACCGACAAATCGAGTTGACTCGCTAACTCTTTGGTGGTTTTTTTTGAATTTTCTTGAAGCAAAAAAAGCAGTTTTTTATCTTTTTCGTCCATCATTACCGAAATATTTTTGGATTAAATTAAATTGAGAATCACAATATAGATTCTAATTCTACTACTGAATTCAAATATAGTTATATTTTCTAAATATTTCACCAAATATTGTTTTTGATTTTATAAATAAGCAATTTGAGCCTAGCTTAAACTTATAATAAATGGAACAATTCAACGCAGCCAATAACATTCAGGATTTGCAATACTTTGGAGAATTTGGTGGAGTTAATCCTTCGATCTCTGACTCTTCAACCTATACATTTCTTTCGGCAAAAACCATGTTTGACACTTTTGAAGGCAATACCGATGGTTGCTACCTTTACTCACGTCATTCATCACCAAGTAATCTGTATCTTGCACAAGCTTTAGCTCAATTAGAAGGCACAGAGAGTGCCAATGTTACTGCTTCGGGAATGGGCGCCATTACTTCTGTTTTGTTGCAACTTTGCAAAAGCGGAAACCACATTGTATCTAGCAGAACGATTTACGGCGGAACTTATGCCTTTATGAAGAACTTCTTACCTGGTTTAAGGATTAATACCACTTTCGTTGACATTACCAATTTGGAAGCGGTGGAAAACTCCATCACTCCAGATACAAAAGTAATTTTCTGCGAAACGGTGAGTAATCCATTATTAGAAATTGCTGACATCAAAGGTCTTGCTGAAATCGCCAAAAAGCACAATTTGAAATTAGTTGTCGATAATACCTTCTCTCCCCTTTCTGTTTCACCAAAACTTTTGGGTGCAGATGTTGTCGTCCACAGTCTAACGAAATTCATCAATGGAAGTAGTGATTCAGTAGGTGGAGTTTATTGTGGTACTTTGGATTTCATCAATTCAACGAAAGATGTTAATTCTGGTGCATGTATGTTACTAGGACCAACCATGGACAGTCTTCGAGCTGCGAGTATGCTCAAAAATCTAAGAACGCTACATATTAGAATTCAAAAACATAGCGAAAACGCATTATTCCTTGCTCAAAAATTTGAAGAAGATGGACTTATTGTGAAATATCCAGGGCTTCCTTCTCATAAAAATCATGAACTCTACAAATCCATGATGCACAAAGAATATGGATTTGGTGGACTTCTAACTGTCGATGTTAAAACAGTGGAAAAAGCTAACGAATTAATGGAATTAATGCAAAACGAAAATCTAGGTTACCTTGCTGTAAGCTTAGGATTCTACAAAACCCTTTTCACCGCTTCTGGAACTTCCACTTCATCAGAAATCCCAGAAGATGAACAAAAAGAAATGGGACTTTCCCAAGGGCTCATTCGCTTCTCTATCGGTCTGGATCATGATATCCAAAGAACTTACGAGAAAATGAAATGGTGTATGCAACAAACTGGCGTGTTATAAATGTTTGAATAAATTGTTATTTTAACCTTGTCAAAACGATGATTTTGGCAAGGTTTTTTTATGACCAAAATCGAAGGCAAATACATTTTTATCGTAAATTTATCACATGAAAAATCACCTATTTCCCTTCTTTATTTTTCTGATGATGAACTCTTTAATCAACTCACAAATAACCATCAAAGTAACTTCCGTCCCCGAAAGCACACCGAAAAACGCAGAAATATATTTGGCTTCATCCATTAATAATTGGAATCCAAAAGATGAAAATTTCAAACTTCAAAGAAATGAAAACGAGATCTATAGCATCGATATACCTTCGCAACACATTGATAACGATAACACTAACTTAGAATACAAGTTCACCTTAGGAAGTTGGGAAACAGTCGAAGGAGATCAACAAGGAAACCAAATCCCCAACAGAACACTCAATATTACAAATAGCAAATACATTGAAAATCAAATACTTTATTGGCAAAAAATCATTACTAAACAAAATACTGCTTCCAAGAATGTTAAAATATTAAGCGAAAAATTCAACATTCCGCAACTGAAGACAACGAGAAGAATTTGGATTTACCTTCCTCCTGATTATGATAATTCTAAGAAGAAATATCCTGTGATTTATATGGAAGATGCCCAAAATCTCTTTGACGCTGCGCTTTCTTTTTCAGGAGAATGGATGGCGGACGAAACAATGGACCAACTAAATTCCGAGGGAAAAAGAGGTGCTATTATTATCGGAATTGAGAATGGCGGACCAGAAAGGCTTAACGAGTATTCTCCTTGGGAAAACGAGAAATATGGAGGTGGAAAAGGCGATATGTTCGCGGACTTTCTCGCATTGACTTTGAAACCTTATATAGACAAAACGTACCGAACCTTACCTCAACCCAAAAACACATTGATAATTGGAAGTTCTATGGGTGGGCTCATTTCTTTCTACACTGGGATCAAATACCCTGAAAAGTTTGGGAGACTAGGAATATTCAGCCCAAGTTTTTGGTTCCAAAAAAATGAATTGATGGTTTTCATTCGGAAGAATTCAAAAAACCTGAAACATTCTAAGATCTATTTCCTTGCTGGCAGAAAAGAATCGGAAGAAATGGTCGCAGATGTTGAGGAAGTAATTCCCACTTTGATTAAAGAAGGCATGAATCCTAAAAATATCAAAACCAAATTTGATGAAGATGGCACCCACAGCGAATCTTACTGGTCAAGAGAACTTCCTTCTGCTCTTCATTGGTTGATGAACTAAAAAAATCATCTTTCAAAAAGATGATTTTTTCATTATAAGTTCTTATTGGTCAAACGAATTCGGAAATTTTGTTTTAATCTCCTCTACCGAACTCAAGACTTTTTCTTTTAATTGATTTTGATAGATTTCTAATTTCTTAGAAATCGTTTCATCAGAAGCACCGACAATTTTTGCAGCCAAGATTCCAGCGTTGGTAGCTCCATTTAAAGCTACTGTTGCAACAGGAATTCCTGAAGGCATCTGTAAAATCGATAGTACAGAATCCCATCCGTCAATCGAATTACTAGACAAAATAGGTACTCCAATTACTGGGAGCGTTGTACAACTAGCCACCATTCCAGGTAAATGAGCTGCTCCTCCTGCTCCAGCAACGATGACTTTCAGACCTCGTTCTTTAGCTGTTTTCGCATAATCAAACATTCTTTCTGGCGTTCTGTGCGCTGAAACCACCGTCAATTCAAACGGAATATCCAAAGATTGTAAAAAATCTGCAGCTTGCTGCATAATCGCCAAATCACTTTGGCTTCCCATAATTATTCCGACCATTTTGATATTGATTAGATTTTCAAATTTAAAAAAAATAGAAGAATTATCTAGACAAATTCCATTTTGTTTGTCCAAAACCAACGACTTTACTCTACTTTTGCATGACTTTTCTAGAAAAACACCATCTCAATTGATTTTTAATAGAATTTTACATACTTATAAGACTGCTTTCAGTGGACTCAGTAAAGAAAACTGGCTCCTCTCCTTCGTCATGCTTGTCAATCGCATGGGGACGATGGCTGCTGTTTTCATGAGCGTATATGTCACTAATTTTCTTCACAAAAGCATATCAGAAGCAGGAATTGTGATAACACTTTTCGGAATTGGAGCTGTTTTGGGTTCATTAAGTGGCGGATTTTTGATCAAAAAAATTGGATTTCGCAGTACCCAAATTTCTACCAGCATCGTTACTGGAATTCTTTATTTGCTTTTTTCACAGACCAGAGACTTCCATTTAATATGTGTGCTTTCTGTCCTCATTGGATGGATTGGAGAGTCATTTCGTCCAGCCAATTTCACTGCGATTGCGCATTATTCTAAGCCTGAAATGATTACCAAATCCTATTCTCTCAATCGTTTTGCGGTGAATCTAGGTATGGGTTTAGGAACTGGACTTGGTGGAATTATTGCAGCCATCGATTACCAATTGCTTTTCATTGTAGAAGGAATTACGAATATCTTGGTGGGAGTACTTATTTTGTTGCTACTTCCGTCTGTAAACGAATCTTTAAAGAAAATAAAAGAAAAAGCAAAGCAATCCGTAAAACCAAAATCTCCTTGGAAGGATGCACATTACATGAAGTTCATGTTAATTATCCTGTTTTACATTTCATCTTTTTTGGTGGTATTCAAATTTGTTCCAGTATTCTGGAAAGACGAAAAACATATCAATGAGTCCGTGATAGGAATTATACTCGGCTCCAACGGAATCCTTATCGCGATTTTCGAAATGGTCTTAATTCAACATTTACAAAGAAAAAATCGAGACGTCTTCTACATTTATTTAGGAATTATCTTTGCCGCAGCAAGTTTTGCAGCTCTATTAATCCCTGTTTATCCTGTTTTAGTTGCAGCGATTTCAATCATTTTGCTTACCATCAGCGAAATGTTGACCTTACCTTTCATTAATACTTTTGTCGTCAATGCTTCAGATGTAGAAAGTCGAGGTAATTATGCTTCCGTTTATACAATGACTTGGTCTTTATCAGGAATTTTGGCTCCATTTTTTGGTGCTTTTATCGCTGATCATTTGGGATACAATTCACTTTGGGTCATGTTGGTTGCGATATGCCTTATTTGTGCTTTCTTTGTCAAATTAAATTCAAAAAAACCTCAGACTACTTCGTCGTAAGAATCATTAAAGACTACAAACTAATATTATCCATTCTTATCGTTGCCATCGTTTGGGGAACCACCTATTTGGGAATTCGGGTTGCAGTAGAAACAATACCGCCTTGGTTTGTAACGGGCATCAGACAAAGTATCGCTGCAATTTTGGTTTTTATCATTCTACTTTCTAAAAAACAAATGAAATGGATTGGTTGGAAGAATTTTCTTAACCAAATTATACTGTCGACATTGATGCTAATTATCGCCAATGGTTTTACAACGATTGCAGAAAAATATATCACAAGCAGTTTGACCTCTGTGCTTACAGGAACTGCTCCGCTCATGGTTTTTTTAGGCGGAGTACTCTTGAAAATAGAAAAATTCAAATTACAATCCATTTTGGGACTACTTTTGGGATTTAGCGGAATCCTCTTAATTTTCTGGAATGGACTTCAAGATTTGCTTAATCCAGATTATCGTTTTGGGATTATAATTCTTTTCATCGGAATTTTAGGATGGGCGTCAGGAACGCTTTATACAAAAACCATCAGCGTTAATACTGATAATATTTTATTGAATCTATTCTATCAATTTTCGTTTGCAGGACTTGTACAGATGATTCTAGCATTGGTAACAACAGAGAATTATCAATTCGAAAGTTGGACTTGGAGATCGTTTGGAAGCGTTTTGTATTTAGGGATTTTTGGTTCAGTGATAGCCTTTAATGCTTTTCTTTATGCCTTAAAAAAGTTGAATCCATCTCAAGTATCCATGCTTAATTATGTCAACACCGTGATTGCTATAATTTTAGGTCGGTTGATTCTTGACGAAGAAATCACATTGAAATTTGTCGTTGCAGCGTTGTTAATTATTGCGGGTGTTTTTCTAATGAACTACAAAAAGGAAATGTTCAGGCGTGTTAAATAATTAAAATAAAAATTA